>JBEKIV010000090.1:0-13772 GCA_050011595.1 Tepidisphaeraceae bacterium | reverse complement strand
GGTCCGTCGCAATCCGCCGGGGCCACCCCCGCCTCGAACTTTGCCGACGTTCTTAAGAAGAGCGTCGATGAAGTTTCAAAACTTCAACAGGACGCGTCGCAGGCCGTCGAGGACGTGGCGACCGGCAAGAGCAACAACGTGACCGGCGTGATGGCGGCGGTGGAAAAATCCGACCTCGCCTTCAAAACCCTCTTGGCCATCCGATCCAAGCTCATGGACGCCTACGAAGAGATCAAGCAGATTTCGATATGACGGGCTTTTTATTGCAATTTGAGCATGGGAATGTTCTAACATCGCGTAACAAAATGAACCACAGAGAGCACAGAGAACACAGAGGACACAGAGAAAAGGCTGTAAATCCGGCATTTCTCTGTGTCCTCTGTGATCTCCGTGATCTCTGTGTCAATCTTTTTGCCAGAGGCTTCAAATAGCTCGATTTCGCAGGATGCGATCTTCTCGGCCATGGAGGGCTGAGCGATGGATTTCCTCAAAGCACAATTCACGCGGATTCAGGAACAGCTCGGCGGGCTTTCGGCCACGCAGAAGATGCTGGTCGTTTCCCTGCTGACGATCATGGTGATGACGCTGCTCTGGTGGTCGCATTGGGCGGCGGAGCCGGAGATGTCGCCGCTGCTGGATCAATCGCTTTCCACCGAAGACGTGGGGCTGATCACCGCGAACCTGGATGCCCGGGACATTCCGCACCAGGTGGTCGGCGACAAGGTGATGGTGCCGGCGGATCGGAAGATGGAAGTGCTGGCGGTGTTGGGCTACTCCAACGCGTTGCCGCGGGATTTCGATAAGGGGTTTGACGAGATCGTCAAGCAGATGAACTGGCTCGATCCGCCGGACAAGACGGACCAGATGTTTCTGCGCGCGCGGGAGCAGACGCTGTCGTCGATGATTCGGCGCTGGCCGGGCGTAGCCGAGGCCGATGTGGTGATCGATCCGAGCGTGGACCGTCACATCGGCGACAACGACGTGCAGCCCGTCGCGACCGTGACCATCACGACGGGGCGCAACAACAAGATCACCAACCGCCAACTCGCCGAATCCGCCGCCGACGTCATCTGCGGCGCCCAGGCGGGGATGGAACGCAGCCGCGTCAACGTGATCGTCGACAGCGTGTCGTTTCCGATCAAGGACCGTTCCGCCGACGGCATGGACAGCGGCGGCGACGGCGTCGAAATGCAACAGCAATATGAGGATTATTACCGCAAAAAGATCGAAGACGCCCTGGAAGACATCCGCGGCGTGATGGTCTCCGTCACGGTGAAAGTGGACACTTCACAAACGACCACGAACATTCACAAAGTCGATCCCAAGCAGACGGTCTCCGTGCCGATGCAAACCGAAGAAACCAGCCAGGAGCAGGATGCCCAGATGGCCTCCTCCCAGGAGGAACCGGGCGCCATGGCGAACACCAGCCTGTCGCTGCCGTCGTCCGGCGGCGGGGGGGGCGGCGGGTCCACCAACTCCACGGAAAAGAACGAATTCAAGTCCGACTTCGGGAGCCAGGATGAGGTCATCAAGCAAGACGCCGGCACCGCGACGGTGGCGTCCGCGTCGGTGCGCGTTCCCCGCAGCTATTTCATCCAGGCGTACAAGAACGAGAACGGCGGAAAGGACACGGACGATCCCGCCGTTCTGAAGACCTACATCGACGCACAACTTCTGAAGATTCACAACGAGGTCAAGGGATGCGCCGTTTTCCCCAGCGACGATGCCCTGTTCGTTGAGACGTACAGCGACGTGGTGCAGCCGGAATTGCCCCTCGGCCAGGAGACGGCCGCCTCGCCCATGGCCAGCGCGATCGGGAAGCACGGCAAGGAAGTCGGCGTCGGCGTGCTGGCGGTGATCAGCCTGTTCATGGTTTCGATGATGGTGCGCAAGGGCGGCATCCCCGCGACGGCGGTGACCCAGCCGCTGGCGGCTGCCGAGAGCCCGACTCTGAGCGGCAATGAAACGGTGGTGGGCAGCGCGGCGGAGAACAACGAAGCCCTGGACGGCATGGAATTGGATGAGGAAACCGTCAAGGGGCAACAGGTGCTCGACCAGGTTCAGAAGCTGGTGACCGCCAATCCCGACGCGGCGGCCAATCTCGTGAAGCGATGGCTTAAACATTAACCGGTGAAAGGGGGCCGGCGGCAAGAGCCCGGCCCTGTGGTGATATGGCGGAAGAAGTTTCCGGTGTGCGCAAAGCCGCGGTGCTGATGCTTTCCCTGAGCCAGGAGCAGGCCTCGGAGATCCTCAAGCGCCTGTCCCCCGAGGCCGTCGAGGAGGTCATCCGCGAGATCGCCGTCATCAAGGACGTCGCCGTTGACCAGCGCGAAGTGGTTTTCGGCGAATTCTACAACATGGCATTGGCCAACTCCTCTTCCAACGAAGGGGGCCTGGAATATGCCAAGGCGCTGATCCGCAAATCGCTCGGCGACGACGACGCCAGCCGACTCCTCAAGCAGGTCACCCAGCACGTGCAGACGACTCCGTTTTCATTTCTTGAGAAGGCGGAAAGCGAAAACCTCTTGACGTTCATTCAGGACGAGCATCCGCAGACGATCGCCTTGATCCTGGCGCATCTTCCGCCGCAGAAGGCCAGCGAGATCATGGTCGGGCTGCCCAGCCAGAAGCAGATCGAGGTGGTCAAACGCATCGCCAACATGGAGCAGACCAATCCCGAGGTCATCAAGGAAGTGGAGCGCGGGCTGGAGCACCGGCTGTCGGACATCGTCAGCCAGACCTTTGAAAAAGCCGGCGGGGTGGACACCGTGGCCGAGATTCTCAACCTCGCCGATCGGTCCACGGAAAAGGGGATCATGGAAGGGCTGGAGGCCGAGGACCCGGACCTGGTGGAGCAGATTCGGCGGCTGATGTTCGTGTTCGAGGACATCCTGCTGGTCAACGACAAGGGCATCCAGTCCGTGCTGAAGGAGGTCGACAACGACGAGCTTGCGCTGGCATTGAAGACCGCCAGCGACGAGCTGAAGCAGAAGATTTTCAAGAACATGTCGGAACGCGCGGCGCAGCTGATCCAGGAGGACATGCAATACATGGGTCCGGTGCGGGTCAGCGACGTGGAGGCGGCGCAGCAGAAGATCGTCGACGTCGTCCGCCGTCTGGAGGACGCCGGCGACATTATCATCGCCGGGCGCGGCGGCGAGAAGGAAATGGTCGTGTGATCCCGCTGAATCAGCGGCGGGAACGCACCGACAGTGTTTGCCTGGAGCGGCATCATGGGCCTGATCAAATCCGCGGACGTTCCGATGAGCGTGTCGGTCTTCTCGATGCGGGACATCGAGGCGGCGGCCAAATCCGAGCTCCTGCGCGCCCGCGCCGAGGCCGGCCAGATCATCGCCGCCGCGCAAGCCGAAGCCCAGAAAACCCGCCAGGAGGCGAAATCGGTCGGTCTGGCCGAAGGCCGCCGCCAGGGACAGGCGCTGGGATTCGAGGAAGGGAAGGCGGCCGGACACGCCCAGGCGTTGGCCGAGCATGGGGCGGCGATGACGCAGCTCATCTCCGCGCTCACGCAGGCGGTGCGCTTCTTGGACGACGGACGCGATCAGCTCCAAACCCACGGCATCAACGAGGTCGTGCGCCTTGCCTGCGCGATCGCGCGCAAGGTCACCAAGCGCCAGGGCATCATCGACGAGCAGACCCTCGCCCGGAATTTGACCGAAGCGCTCTCCCTGGCGGTTCACGCCGCCGACGTGCGCGTCGCCATTCATCCCTCGCAGCTTAAAACGCTTCAGGCCGAGTTGCCGAATCTTCTCCTCGCCTGGCCCCAGCTCAAGCACGTCGAGTTGACGGAAGATCCGTCGATCGCTCCGGGCGGGGCGCGCGTCTTCACGGCCCACGGAACAATCGACGGAGACCTGGATGCCCAACTCGACCAGATCATCGGCGAGCTTCTTCCTCAGCCGGCCGGGGAGGCGAAGTGACGTATCTCGGCTCGCAGGTTGATTTCGTGGAATCGGCGCTGCCGTATCGCGTGGCGGGGCAGGTGCAGGCGATCGGCGGATTGACGATCGAGGCGAACGATCTGGCTTTGCCGGTCGGCTCGCTGTGCCGGATCGTGAGTTTTGGCGGAAGGGAATCGGTCGCCGAGGTGATCGGGTTTCAGCACGACCGGACGTTGCTGATGTCGCTGGAATCGTCGGCCGGGGTTGCGCGCGGGGACCGCGTGGAAAATCTCGCCGCCGCCCCGACGGTCAATTGCACGCACCGGCTCCTCGGCCGCGTGCTCAACGGCCTGGGCAAGCCGGTGGACGGCCGCCAACCGTTGCCGATGGGAACGCGCCGGCGGATCGACGCCCGGTCGGTCGCGCCGATGTCGCGCATCAACATTGATCAGCCGATCGCCACCAGCATCCGCGCCGTCGACGCCCTGCACACCTGCGGGCTTGGCCAGCGGATGGGAATTTTTTCGGGTCCCGGAGTCGGCAAGAGCACGCTGCTGGGCCAGATCGCCAAGCACACCAGTGCCGACGTTTCGGTGGTGTCGCTGGTGGGGGAGCGTGGCCGCGAGGTGCAGGAATTCCTTCAGAAAATCCTTGGCGAGGATGGGCTTCGGCGCTGCGTCGTGGTGGTCAGCACGGGCGACGAGGCCCCGCTGCTGCGCGTGCGCTCGGTGAAGGTCGCCTGCACGATCGCCGAGTTTTTCCGCGACGAAGGGATGAACGTGTTGCTGCTGGTGGATTCGATCACGCGCATGTGCCATGCCCAGCGGCAGATCGGCCTGGCGGCGCGCGAGCCGCCGGCGACCAAGGGGTATCCCCCCAGCGTCTTTGGCCTTCTGCCCCAAATCCTCGAGCGGGCCGGCCGCAGCCAACGCGGTTCGATCACCGGATTCTACACCATCCTGGTCGAGGGGGACGATTTCAACGAGCCTATCTCCGACGCGGTCAAGGGGATCGTGGACGGCCACGTGTGGCTCAGCCGGTCGCTGGCCAATCGTTCCCATTTCCCGGCCATCGACGTGTTGCAGAGCATCAGCCGCGTTCGCGGCGACGTCGTCACCCCCGAACAACTGGCCCACGCCAAACGCGTCTTGGCCCTGTCCGCCGTCTATCAGGACATCGAAGACCTGGTCAACATCGGCGCCTACGTTCCGGGCGTCAATCCGGAATTCGATCTGGCAGTGCAAGGGCGGCAACGGATATTGCAGTTCCTTCAGCAGGATTCGGCTTCGCCGCTGAAGATGGAACAGTCCGTGCGCCAGTTGGCGGAGCTGTCGGCGTGGCTCGATCAATTGGAAAAAGCCCTCCGGGCCCAGGCGCAGAAATCCCGGCCCGCGCCGGCGGGCGCCGGGAAATGAGTTGAACGGACATGGCCCAATTCGTCTTCCAACTCGACGGCGTACTTCGGCATCGGACCAACGTCGAACATCAGTGCCAGCGCGAGCTGGCGGTGATTCAAGGGCGGATGTCGGCATTGGATGCCGAGTTGCGCGCTCTGGACGCTTCCGTGCGCGCTTCCGAAACCGATCTGCGGACGAATCGGCTGGTGGGGCGGCTGGACCTGGCGTTCCTGGCCGCCCATCGGCGCTTCGCGGTCGCGATGCAGCGCAAAGCCACCGAGATTGCCCAGAAAATGTCCGCCGTTCAGGTGCAACTGGACCGCGCCAAGCGGAACCTCGCCGAGGCGGCCAAGAAACGAAAAATCATCGAGAAGCTGCGCGAGCGGCAGTTGGCACGCTGGCGAGAGCAATTGCAGCGGCGCGACGTGGCGGAAATGGATGAAATCGGAATGCAGCTTGGGCACGACCGATTTGCCCAGGCCGGCGCGGGGGCGGCATGAAAAAAGCGCTCACCATCCTGGTCCTGACGCTGGCGCTGAATTTCCTGGCCGTGGCCGGAACCGTCGGCTATCTCTTCCAGTCGGGGCGGCTGGACAAGTCGAAAATTTCGCAATTGAAGAGCGTGTTGTTCCCACGGCCGACAAGCGCGTCGGCCCCGACCACCCAGCCCGGCGCCGCCCAGCCGACCGGCTCGGCGTCACGGATGGACCTGTCCAAGCTGCTGGCCCGCCGCGCCGGCACCTCGGCGATCGAGCAGGTGGAATTCCTCCGCCGGACCTTCGACGCCCAATTGCTGGAGATCGATCAACGGCAGCGCGAGTTGACCGACCTGCAAAGGCAGGTCGATCTGGCCAACCAGAAGCTCGCGGCCGATCGGGCGGCGATTGACAAGCGGGAAAAGAACCTGGCGGACCGCGAACAGGCCGCCCAGCGCCTTCAGGACGACGCCGGCTTCCAGAGCAGCCTGGCGCTTTACAGCGCCATGCCTCCAAAACAGGTCAAATCCATCTTTTTGACGCTCAGCGAGGCGACGGTTCAGCAGTATCTCCAGGCGATGGACGCACGGACGGCGGGAAAAATAATCAAGGAATTCAAGACAACGGACGAAACTGCATTCATCCAGAGGATCATGGAACGCATTCGTCAATCGCAGGTCTCGTCAACGGACGCAAAGCCATCATGAGCACGTCGATACTCAATATTTTGCCGAAACCCGCGCCTCCGCCGCCTGCGCCGGCGGCGAGCCGTTCGAGCGGCCAAGTCGAGACAAGCGATTTTTCCCAGCAGTTGAGCAAGGCGAAATCAAAACCCTCGCGTTCTGCGCCGGCGCCATCCCAGCCGTCGAACGCCGCGGCCAGTTCCACCGCGAAAAAAACGCAGGCGAAATCCGCCCAACTGAAGGATAAGTCCAATCCGCAGCAGAAGCAGCAGAATGCCAAGGCGAATCCATCCGACGCCGTGGAGACCGAGGCACAGCCGCAGACCCAGGCTTCGGAATCGACCCAGGACGAGCACGCGAACGTGGCCGATGCCGCGCACAATACCGCCGCGCCGGTTCCCGCCAAGCGGACGACCGTTCTTTCCCTTCAGGCGACGACTCCGGCGGCGGGGAATCCCGATGCGAAAACTGCTGTCGGCAAGCCCGCGGCTCAGAAAACGGATCAGCCCTCGCCGGCATCCCAAACCTCGCCCGACCTGACCACGCTGACGACCGCGGCATCCGCCCAGCAGCCGCCCGACGCCGCCGCCACCGCCAAGACGGCGACGGCCGACGGCTCGGCCTCAAACGAGGATTCCACCGATCCGGACACGTTGAAACAGACGACCGGTCGTCCGAACGTCTCGCCGATCAATCCGGCGGACTCGGCCGCGAACGCCCCCGGGGCGGAAGGCGAAGCCTCCGCGGCGGAAGGCGAAGCCTCCGGGGCGGAAGGCGAAGCCTCCGCCGTCGAAGGTGAAACCGCCGCCGCCGATGCGCAATTGTCCGGGAAGGACAAGGCTGCCGAAGTCGATTCCACGGCGCCGACGTTCGCCCAATTGCTGCCGGGTTTCTCGGCGTCCAATGCGCCGGCGAATCCTGCCCAGCCCGCCGCCGCCACATCCCCTGTTGTGCAATCGCCGGTCGCTCAATTCGCCGAGGCAAACCAGCCCTCCATTGTTTCGGCGATCCATGGCAGCTTGCTGCCCAACGGCGGGACCATGAATATCACGCTGAATCCACCCGACCTCGGCGCCATGCAGATCACGGTGCGGATGGAAAACGGCGTGATGTCGGCCTCGTTCCAGACGAGCAACGACCAGGCGACACGCCTGCTCACCCACACGCTTGGGCAATTGAAGGAGGCCCTGGAAACGCAGGGCGTGAGCGTCGATCGGCTGCACGTCCGGCAGTCGTCCAACTCCGAGAATTCTTCCGGCAAGGGAAACGACTCGGAAAGCGGCGGACATTCATCCTCCGACGGACGCAGCGCCCAGCAGGAACAGCAGCGCCGCGAGACGCTGCGGCGAATGTGGCGGCGCATCCGCGGCGACAACGATCCGCTCGATCTGGTCGCCTGATCCACTTCCCGCGCAGGTTTCGCCGAACGCCCGCGCACTTTTCGCGCCGCCGCAAATTACCCCGTCGGTTTTTTGTATTCTCCCTCACACTTCTGCCGAAAGGGATTTCATTATGAGCGCCATCAACTCACTTATGTCCACGCTTGGATCGGCCGCCTCGAACTCCACCGGTTCCTCCTCGACCTCGTCGCCCAATTCGCTCACGGCCAACGATTTCATCAAGTTCATGATCACCGAGCTTCAGAACCAGGATCCGCTGAGTCCGACGGACCCCAATACGATGCTGCAACAGATCAGCGAGATCGGCCAGCTTCAGTCGGCGACGACGATGCAGACCGACCTGACGGGGATGGTGCAGCAGAACCAGGTTTCCGCGGCGTCGGCGATGATCGGCAAAGAGGTCCAGGGCACGGATGCAAATAGCAACTCGATCACCGGGATTGTGTCGGCGGTTCAGATCACCAGCAGCGGCGTGAGCCTGGAGTTGAACACCGGCTCGACGCTGGCGATGAACAACGTGACGGCGATCACCAACGCGCCGACGCCGAGCACGGCGGCCAGCGGCACGTCGTCGTGAGCGGCGGACAACGGGCGCCGGCGGCGGAGCCGCGGCGGATGTTCGATCAAACGGAAGTCCTTGAATCCCAGGCGGGTTTGCCATGTCACTATCCAGTTCGCTGTTCACAGGGTTGTCCGGCCTCGACACCAGCCAAACGTGGTTGAACGTCGTGGGCAACAACATCGCCAACGCGAACACCACCGCGTTCAAATCCAGCAACGTCTCCTTTTCGTCGCAATTCTACGTCACGGACCAAGCCAGCAGCGCGCCGAACGGAAACTTCGGCGGCACCAACCCCAGCCAGGAGGGCATGGGAGCGAAGGTCGCCTCGATCTCCACCGATTTCACGCCCGGGCAGATTCAAACCACCAGTGTGGATACCGACATGGCCATCAACGGAGCCGGATTTTTCGTGGTGAACTCCAATAACGGGCAGGAATTCACGCGGGACGGCTCGTTCAACCTCAATGGCTCCGATCAGTTGGTGACTGCGGCCGGGGCGTACTTGCAGGGATACGGCACGGATGCCCAGGGCAACATCGTCGCCGGGACGCTTCAGAACCTTACAATCCCCATGGGGCAGGCCACGATCGCCGCCGCCACGCAGAACGTCAGCCTTGAGGGAAATCTGGATTCCGGAGGCGCCGTGGCCAGCGGGTCAACCATCCTGACCAGCCAGGCCTTCTCGACGGTTGCCGGCACCGCGCCGACCGGGGCGGACCTGCTGACCAATCTGGTCTCCACCGCAGTTCCGCCGGTGGCCCTGATAAACGTCGGCGACGTCCTCACGCTCGCCGGCACCCAGGGAGGACACGATATGCCCTCCCAGTCGTATACCGTCACGGCCACGTCCACCGTTACGGATTTGGAGAACTTCATCAATCAGGCATTAGGGATCAACACCACCGTCGTCGAGCCGGGAAATCCCACTCCGGGAACCACGCTGCAAACCACGGGCACGACGGGGCAGCTCACGATCATCGGCAATACCGGAACGGAAAATGCGTTGACGATGGGATCGCAGGGACTGGTGGATACCACGTCAAACACCACGCCGTTCACCATGAGCAGCGGCACCGACGGCATCTTCACCGACGGCGCCGCCGGCGAAAGCACCAACACCACCATCACCGCGTACGATTCCCTCGGCACGCCGATCAGCATCAACCTCACCACCGTGCTCGAAAGCAAGACCGCCACCGGCGGGGACGTCTGGCGCTTCTATGCCACCAGCCCCAATAACCTGGGCGGTAACGGCCCGATCGTCGGCAGCGGGACGCTCACCTTCAGCAGTTCCGGCACGCTGCTCTCCAGCACCGGAACCCAGCTCTCCATCGATCGAACGGGCAGCGGCGCACAAAGCCCGCTCAACATCAACCTCAATTTTGCCGGAACCACGGCGCTGTCCAGCACCAGCTCCAATCTCGTCATGAACACGCAGGATGGCGAGCCCATTGGAACGCTCACCTCCTTTTCCGTCGGGGGCGACGGCACGATCATCGGGCAGTTCACCAACGGCCTCACCAAGGCCCTGGGCCAGGTGGTTCTGGCCAATTTCAACAACCCCAATGGTCTGATCAACCAGGGCGGCGACGTGTTCATTCAAGGCCCCAACAGCGGCACGGCGCTCATCGGCGCGGCAACCGCCAACGGAACCGGAACGGTCCAATCCGGCGCCTTGGAGCAAAGCAACGTCGATCTATCCCAGCAATTCATCAACCTCATCCTTGCTTCCACCGGCTTCAGCGCCTCCAGCAAGGTGATCACCACCAGCGACCAGCTTTTGACCGACCTGATCAATTCCCAGAGATGAGGATTCGGGGAGATAAGGATTCGCCATGATTACACTCACGCGTCTTAACGGCCAGGCGTTCGTGATGAACGCGGAAAAAATTCGCTATCTGGAAGCGACGCCCGACACAGTGGTTTGCTGCGACACCGGTGAAAAGATGATGGTCCGGGAAACAATTTCGGAAGTAACCCGCCGGGCCATCGAGTATGCCCGCGTGATCCGCAGGCCGATCACCGATTGATTCGTCCAGTCGCGTCCTTTTTGAGCCGATACCAGATCGGGGCATGGCCAGGCGCCTTGCCCGTTATCGGACCAAAGAAAAGGACATAGACCATCATGGCAGAAAAAGCGGAGAAGAAGTCGGAAGCCCCCCCGGCGGCCGACAAGAAAGCCTCGGCCAAACCCGAGGCCGCGCCGGCCGCGGCGCCGGCCGGGGCCAGCAAGGTTGCGTTTCTCACCAAGACCCCCGTGTTGCTCGGCGGCGTGATGCTCGTGGAAGCCGTCGTCCTCTTGGGGGGATTCAAATTCATCAACGGCGGCGCCAAGAACGCCAACGCCGCCGATCTCACCACCCCGGTCAAGAGGGCCGACGGTGCCGAGGGGGACAAATCCGCCTCCCTCGATACCAGCGGCTCGGTCGAACTGCAATTGCTCGAATCCCGATTCCCCAATAAACGCAACGGAAAGACCTTTCTTTACGACGTGAAGATATACCTTTCGGTGAAGAAAGAGTCGGCGGACAAAGTAAAATCGGTAATTGGCGAGCACGACGCCTTGATCCAGGACCGCGTCCGGACCATAATTGCCGAGTCCGACCCCGACAAGCTCGGGGGCGGAGCCGAGCCGGGGCTTGAAACGCTCCGGAGACAGGTGAAGTACCAGTTGGATGAAATCGTCGGCGATGGATTGATCGACGATGTTCTGATTCCGCAGTGTATTCCGTTTCCTGCGGATTACTAAGGGCGCGCCGATGAGCCGCGCCCGTTCGCCAAGGATGGTGACCCATGGCAGAGCAGCCTCCTCCCGGGGAATCTCCAGCGCAACCACCGCAACAACCGTCGGAACCGACAGCGCCACCCGCGCCCGCTGAGGCGGCCGCGCCGCCGCCAGCCGAGGCCTCCGCCCAGCCCGCGGCCACCGAGGCCCCGGCCCAGCCCGCGGCCGAGGAAGCCCCGGTCACCAAGGAATCGATCGACGCACTCCTGAAGCAGGCGAATCCGGAGGATGCGGCAACCGTCGCTCCCGAAACGCCCGGCAACGATGCCGAGGCGTTCAAGCTCCCCAGCTTTCAGCAGGTCATGGCCGACGCGCAGGTGTCCAGCATCGACCTGCTCCGCGATGTCGAGTTGAACGTCAAGATCGAGCTGGGCCGCAGCCGAATGCTCGTCGATGAGGTCCTCAAGCTCAGCGAAGGAAGCGTGGTGGAACTGGACAAACTCGCCGGCGATCCGGTGGACGTATTCGTGAACGATCGGCTCGTGGCCCGCGGCGAAGTGCTGGTTCTGAACGACAATTTCTGCGTCCGCGTGAACGAAATCGTTCCGGGAGCCAAAGAGGAGGCGACGTGACGCCCCATTCCCCGGCGGCGGCCCCGCATGGGTATGCGGGGCTTCGATGCGCGATCGCCGTCGCTATTTTCTCGCTTTGGTTTGTCTCCGCGGCCAGGGGAGGGCCATCCAACGCTGTTCCACCCGCGCCGACGGATGATGCGCTCGAATCCAGCCCCATTATTCCCCAAGCCTCAGCCCCGGCCGCGGACAAATCGGCCCCCCAGCCCGCTCCCTCGAATACCTTTGACGCCAGCCGCGTGCTCCTGGCTTTGGCGGGGGTTGTCGCCCTGATTTTCCTGCTCCGCACGGCGACCAAGCGGGCTTTCCCCGGCGCGGCGATCCCTCGTGCGACTTCCGCAGTCAAGATTTTGTCCCGAACTTCCGTCTCGCCAAAGCAACATCTCCTGGTGATTCAATTCGGCAAACGGCTGGTTCTGGTGGGGGACACGGGCGCGAACCTCAATCCCTTGTGTGAGATTACTGACGCCGACGAAATCGCCGGCATTCTCGCCCGCTCCCGCGACGAATCGATTTCCGTCGCCCGCCGGTTCGAATCCTTCTTCGGCCTCGCCCGCAAGGACTTCACCGACGACCTGCCCCAGCCTCCGGTGGGCGAGCACTTCGACAACTCCAACGAAATCGCCGCGGACCATCCATCCCTGGATGAGACTCAAAAAGAACTGCTTGGGCTTCGCGAGAAAGTCCGCGACGTGGCGCGTCAAATCGGCCGCGCATAATTTGCGCCGTCGCCGCCCGGCGCGAAAATCAAAAAATCCTCCAGAAAAATTCCCGGATTCGTCCGTTCCCTCTACCGTTTCGCCGACCGGCGTGTTATAAATCGCGGCGTTACGACACGATGAGAAAGGATGCTCTCGTGAATCAGTTCGTATGGGGCAAATGGGCGGTTCTCCTCCTTCTGTTCTCGCCTGCTTTCGCTCGCGCCGATGAAACTCCCGCCGCGGCCGCATCATCGGCGGCGGTTAATTCCGACAATCCTCTTTCCGCGGTCGAGCATCAGATTCCCGATCTCTCCAAGCGCGAAAATTTCTCGGCGGCGATGCAGATCATCGTGCTGCTGACCGTGCTTTCGCTGGCGCCGGCCATTCTGCTGATGATGACCAGCTTCACGCGCATCATCATCGTCTTTGCGCTTCTGCGCCAGGCGATGGGGACGCAGCAGCTTCCCCCCAATCAAATCCTCGTTGGGCTGGCGATGTTCATGACGTTCCTCATCATGTCGCCGACCTGGCAGCGCGTGAACGATCGCGCCCTTCAGCCGTACGTGAACGGGAAAATCTCCCAAACCGACGCGCTGGCCGAAGCCCAAACGCCCGTGCGCGACTTCATGATCAACCAAATCATTCGCAGCCATAACGAATCGGACGTCGATCTGTTCATGGAGTTCGCCCATCAGCCGCGAGCCACACACTTCGCCGACGTCGGCACCATGACGCTCATTCCCGCCTTCATGCTCAGCGAGTTGAAGACCGCGTTTCTTCTGGGTTTTCGCGTTTATCTTCCGTTCGTCATCATCGACATGGTGATCTCGTCGGTCCTCGTGAGCATGGGGATGATGATGCTGCCTCCGGTGTTGATTTCGTTGCCGTTTAAGTTGCTGCTGTTCGTGCTGGTCGACGGCTGGCACTTGATTACCGCCAGTCTGATGGGTAGTTTTGTCAT
Source organism: Tepidisphaeraceae bacterium (assembly GCA_050011595.1). GTDB lineage: Bacteria > Planctomycetota > Phycisphaerae > Tepidisphaerales > Tepidisphaeraceae > PALSA-1353. Next base: position 336 of record JBEKIV010000090.1, on the reverse strand, counting down.
GTAGCCCAAGGATGGGCGCGATGGTACTCAAGGAAGGGTGCGCATGTCTCCACAACAAGCCTCGGAACTGATCCGCAATACGCTTTTGCTCGCCATGGTGATTTCCGCGCCGATGCTGGTCATCGGGCTGATGGTCGGCATCGTCGTTTCGCTTCTCCAGGCGCTCACCCAGATTCAGGAGCAAACGCTCACGTTCATTCCCAAGATCGTCTCCATGGTCGTCGCGGCGATCGCGCTCATGCCCTGGATGAGCCATCGCCTCATGCAGTACGCGTTCGACATGTTCACAAGCGGTTACGTTCGGTGATGTCTTCTCGGTGATGTCTTCTCATGGCG
>JBEKIV010000089.1:0-13817 GCA_050011595.1 Tepidisphaeraceae bacterium | reverse complement strand
CTGAAGGATCCCAACGCCGATCCCGAACGCGTGAAGCGCCTGATGCTTCACCTGAACGACAGCTTCGCGCAGTTCCAGCAGGTGCAGGACAAGCTTTGGAAGGCGATCAAGGAGTGACCCGCGCAACGCGAAGCCCCGGATGTACATCCGGGGCTGCGAGACCCTCACGCAATATCGCCATGCGATTTCGCCAGATGTCGCTGAGCGCTGGCGGCTTTTCTTGCCGCGGCCTTGCGGATTCGGCGCGTGCGGCCGACGGTCTGCTGTTCCACCGTCGCCTTGCGGGTGGGATTGGCGTTGGCGGCATGCACGGCATGGGCGCCATCCGGAGCGTACAGGTCGGCGCCGATTTCCTCGGCCAAGCCCTCGGCCCGTTTGTAAATCCCGCCGCAGCACATCACCTGCATGTCCGGGCAACTGTTGACCTCGCGGAGATAGTCGATCAGTTTCCGCACGGCCGGCACCCCGCTGGGCAACGTGCCGAACATCACCAGCAGGTTGGGCCGGTATTCACCGATCAGTTTCAATATTTCATCATCCGGCACACCGCCGCCGGCAAACCGTGTCATCCAGCCATCGGCCTCGAAGAGATCGGCGGTGATCTGCCCGCCGAGTTCCTCCGGCTCGTCCGCCCCGCAAAAGATGAGGACTTTGCGCCCATTGGCGGGCTTGCGCTCCAGGCGCGATGAAACCTGGTCGGCGATGCTGCGATTCAGCCGCGTCGCCAGATTCAGCGTGCTTTGGGTGAGCCGGTCTTCACGGTAATGCGCTTGCAGCATTTCCATCGTCGGCCAGAGCAGTTGGGTGATCAATTCGAAAGCGGATGCGCCCTCGAAGAAAGCATGTTCGATCACCTGTCGGCATTGGTCGCGGTCGCCCTCAAGCAAAGGCTTCACGTATTGCTCGGCTCGAGTAGTGGTGGGGGTGGATAAGCTCATGGGCAAAGGCCTCGCAAGTTCCCCGCCGTCCCAGACGCCGGGGAATCACCAAAAAAGGGTCATGGAAGCCTCCTTGCCGCCAACTTAGTTTTCTTGCTCGCATGTTAAAATAGGTAATATGCGATAATAGGAGTATCGGTATCTCGTTTTAATTTTCTTCACTATTTTAACATTTGCAAAACGCGGGAATGGCGTTGATTGATGTATGTAATTATAAATAATGTGGTTATATTCATTCTGCAACGGATGCGCAAGCGCGCCAAACTTTATCGTCGTGGGAGATTTGAAAGCGGGCAATGTTATGAAGAAGATGGGTTGAGAGTGAGTGTCCGCAAGGAATATCTTGGATCGGTCCACAACGTCGTGGCCAAACTGGGTACGCAGTTGTTGAGCGATGGCAGTGGCCGGCTCGACGCGGCGTTCGTCGCCACGGTTGCCGCCCAGATCGCCGAGCTGCGCAATGCGGGCATTCGCGTCACGATCGTCAGTTCCGGCGCCATTGGCTGCGGGTTGAGCGAACTGGGGTTGCCCCAGCGCCCGACCGACTTGGCCAAGCTCCAGGCCGTCGCGGCCGTCGGCCAGCGCCGGCTCATGGACGTATGGGCTGATGCCTTTGAGCCGCACCATCTCCCGGTGGCCCAATTGCTCGTGACGCGGCAGGACATCGACGACCGCACGCGCTTCCTCAATCTCCGCAACACGATCCTGGCCGTCCACGAAATGAATTCCGTCCCGATCGTCAACGAAAACGATTCGGTCAGCACCGCGGAACTGGTCAAGATTAGTTTCGGCGACAACGACATTCTGGCGGCGCTGCTGGCGCACGCGCTGCGCGCGGATTTGCTCGTGCTGCTGACGGTTGTCGATGGCCTGCTGGACCAGGCGGACAAGCCGGTGCGGCTGGTCAGGCACGTCCACGAAGGCCGCGGCCTGGTGCGGGAGAACAAATCCGCGTTCGGCAAAGGCGGGATGGATTCCAAGCTCCAAGCCGCACAGATGGTCAACGATGCCGGCGACGTGGCGATCGTCGCCGACGGACGGATGCAGCGAATTCTTCCTCGCCTGCTGGCCGGGGAAGAGTTGGGCACCCTGTTCGTTCCCGAGGCCGGCAAGAAGCGATCGTCCCGCAGCCGATGGATCGGCGCCGTCCGTCCCGCCGGCACCGTGTTCGTTGACGACGGCGCCCGCCGCGCGCTGGCCGAGCACAACAAGAGCCTGCTCCCCGCGGGAATAGTCAAAGTGGAAGGCGACTTCGCCCGTGGCGACGTCGTCGCCGTCGCCGCTTCCGACGGCAGCGTCATCGCCCGCGGCCTGAGCAACTATTCCGCTTCACAGATGGAAACCATTCGCGGAAAGAAGAGCAAACAAATCCGCGAATTGCTGGCCGATGCCGCATACGAGGAGGCCATCCATCGCGACAACCTTGTGCTGGAACGAAATTCGTGAGCGAAACATGCGATGGCGGCCCGAATATTCCTAACGGTCTATCAACCCCGTAGTTACAACTTGCGCCTTTCACCGCTTCCCGTCGCGTTAATCTGAGGACATTTGAAAGAAAGGAGCTTGCCATGAAACGCATTGCGCTGCTTGTTGCTTCGGGGTTGATTTCGGGTTTGCCGGCCGTCGCATCGGCGCGTCCGAATTTCTTTTTCGGTTTCCGGTTTGGGTGGCCGTTTCCAGTGCCCGTGGTACTGGCCCCGCCGGTGGTGGTGACGCCGCCAGTGGTGGCGCCCGAGCCTGTGGTCGTGGCCCCGGCTCCGGTTGACGTCTGCGCTCCGGCAGTCATCGTTTACACGCCGGCGCCCGTGTATCGCTATGTCTATACGTATCCCGGCCCGCGATACGTTTATCACTACGGCTGGGGGCCGAGGTATTACGGGCCGTACCATCGTTGGCACTGATCTATTTGGATGCCGACGCCCCGGAGGGTGGGTCTCCGGGGCCTTTTTTTTCTCCGTCGCGCCGCGGCTGGTCAATGCCGGTGAGTTGGCGGACGACGTACAGCGGCCGCTGTTTCACCTCTTCGTAAATCCGTCCGATGTATTCCCCCAGGATGCCCACCGAGATCAGTTGCACGCCGCCGAGGAAAAGAATGCAGACGATCTCGGTGGTGAATCCGGAAATCTGTTTGTGCCAGGCGAAGAACGTGACGACGTAGAAAATCGCCAGCAGGAATGCGGCGACCGACACGAAGAATCCAAGCCAGGTGGCGGCCCGGAGAGGCTTGTTGCTGAAGCTGACCATGGCGTCGGCGGCGTAGCGGATCAGCCGCCCCAGGGATTGTTTGTGCTTGCCCGCCGCCCGCCCCGCGCGGGCGTAGGCCACGCCGGTTTGCCGGAATCCCAGCCAGCTTCGCAGACCCGGAATGAATCGGTTTCGTTCGGGCAGGCGGTTGAATTCCTCGACCACGGCCCGGTCCATCAATCCGAATATCCCCGCGTCCCGAGCGCCGGGAAGATCGGTGATGCGCCTTAGAATCGGATAGAACAGGCGGAACCCAATGCCGCGCACGCCCCCGTCCGACCGGCTGGCGCGTTCGCCGAGAACCACCTGAAATCCCTCCTTCCACTTGCGGATCATTTCGGGAATGACTTCCGGAGGGTCCTGGAGATCGCCGTCGATGAGCACCACGCAATCCCCGCGTGCGTGATGAATCCCGGCCGACACGGCCGGCTGATGCCCGAAATTCCGCGACAGCGTCACCACCTTGAATCGCCCATCCTGCTCGTGAATTTCCCTCAGGATTCCGGGGGAATCGTCCCGGCTTCCATCGTCCACCAGGATCGCTTCCCAATCCTGCCCGGCGCCGTCCATGGCCTGGGTCAACCGCCGGCGAAGCTCCGGCAAATTCTCCTGCTCGTTGAAGATCGGGATCACGATGGAGATCATGCGGCAGAGATATTACCTCCGGCGGGCGTCGGCGAATACGCCGGGCTTTGCAAAAGCGGCCGGGCCGCCCGAGAATTCGGTTATGAACCCAATCCAACAATCCTACATCGACCAGCACGTCGCCCTGGCGCAGCGCGTTTCCGCCGAACTGCTGCCCAAAATTATTGAAGTGGGAAACCTGCTCTGCGAATCCTTCGGGCGGGGGGGGAGGCTGCTGACGTTCGGCAACGGCGGCAGCGCGGCGGATGCGATCCACCTGGCCGAGGAGATGATCGGGAAATTCCTCCGCACCCGCCGGCCCCTGGCCGCCACGGCGCTGTGTGCCGATGGCCCGGCGATGAGCTGCATCGCCAATGATTTTGGTTACGAGGAAGTTTTCGCCCGGCAAGTGCTGGCGCTGGCCCGGCCCGGCGACGTGGTTTTCGGATTCAGCACTTCCGGCAATTCCGAGAACGTCCTGCGCGGCCTGGTCGCGGGGAAGGGGAAATCCGCCGTGACCGTCGCCCTCCTCGGCCGCGACGGCGGCAAAGCCGCTTCACTGGCCGACCACGCCATCATCGTTCCCGGCAACGTCACCTCGCTCGTACAGGAAATGCACGTGCTGATCGTGCACCTGTTATGCGACATCGTGGACCGCTGGGCCGCCGGCGCGAAATGACCGCGCGCGAAATGATCGGGCCATCACCAGAAGATCAATGGGCGGGCCAGCCGCCAATAGACCCGGAGGATTGGATTGCCGATTCTGCTTAGGGTTTGGCTGCGAAGCTCGGGCAGGTCGATTTCACCGACGAACGTGCGGAGGAACTGGCGGTCGCCGATGCGCCGGCGGCGCTGGGCCTGGCGGCGGCGGAGCAGGAGGCGGGAGAGATTTGGCGGCGAGGCGAAGAACGCGCACGCCGCCCACTTCTGCCCAAGCACCCCGTTTCGCCAGGCGAAATAGAGTTGGCCCATTTCCATGGCCAGGATCGCCGGCGCCAGAAGCAGCAGCGTCGGCGTCTTGTAATACGTCGCCAGCAGATACCAGCGGTTTCTCTCCAGATAAAAATAATACCGGTAATCGTGGTGAAAACCGTATTGGTGCCAGATGACGGCGTCGGGCACGTAGTCGATCCGATACCCTAGTTGGCGCAGCCTCCAGCCCAGTTCGGCATCCTCGAGATAGAGGAAAAACAGGTCGTCGAAGATTTCCCGCCCGCCGAGGAGCTGGGCGCGGATCAGGACGGCGGCGCCGGAAGGGAAATCAATTTCGCGGCTCTGGTTGAACGAGCCGGCGTCGAGCTGGCCGTAGGCCGTGACCAGCCCGAAGCCGAGGAAATGCGAGCGGTTTCCCGCGGTATTGAAGCGGTCTTTTTGCGGCCAAAGCAGCACCTTGGGCTGAACCGCCGCGGTCGAGGGGTGATCGCGCAGGTGCCGCGCCAGCGTCGCCAGCCAGCCGCTTTGGGCGATGATGTCCTGATTGATCGCCGCGACGTATTGCAGGTTGGGAAACCTCCGGCGGGCGTATTCCCAGCCGGCATTGATCCCGCCGGCGAAGCCGCAGTTCTCATTCAGCCGGATCAGTTCGACCTGGGGGAATTGGCGCTGGACGAAATCGGCGCTGGAGTCGGTGCTGGCGTTGTCGATGAGGATGATGGAGGCATCGATGTCCGGGTCGCGCCAGTCCAGCAGGGAGCGCAGGCATTCGCCCAGACATCCTCGTCCGTTGTGACAGGCGATCAGAATCGCGACCCGCATCATATCAGGGTTGCAGGGGATCGGAGGAGGGCGCCGGGGTGGGTTGGGCCGCGAAGGCTTTGCCTCCCGCGCCGAGCCTGTCGCTTATGCCCTGCTTTTCCATGAGGATGCCGACGATCTGCGCCAACGCGGAGATTTTGCGGTCCTGGAGGCTCACGATGGTGAGCAACTCGAAAATCACCAGAATGAAAAAACCCGCGACGCACAGCAGCCCAACCGTCTGGTATTGCACTTGCAGCTTGAGGGCAAACCACCCGACCGCCGTCGGCCAAACCGCCAAGGCCAAAAACGGCAACCCCGTGAAGAGGAATATCAACATGTGCCGTTCCTTGAGGCGATAAGCGCGCATCCGGCGAATGGCGGCAATCAGGACGGTGGCTCCGAAACCCAGAAGAATGATGCGGGCGATCATAAAACAACCTCGTTTACGGCGAGCCGTTCTTCACGGCGAGCCGTTCTTCACGGCGAGCCGATTTTTCCGCTCGGCCACGGCTGGCGAATCATGTCGAGAAGCAGACACACGCTGACCTTCAGAACGTAATACAATCCGCGGATCAGGCTGATGCTGCTCTTGCCGTACATGCGCCGGCGCATGCGCACGGGAATCTCGACGACCTTGAATTTTGAGCGATGGAGCAGGAGGACGACCTCCGGCTCGGGATAATCCTCCGGGTACCAGTGGGCGTAGGCGCGAATGACTTTGCGGTTCACCGCGCGGAATCCGCTGGTGCAGTCGGTGATCTTCAGGCCGCAGAGGATGCGAATCCAGCCGCTCAGCATTTTGATGCCGGTCATTCTCGTGAACGATGGGACGAACGTGGTGGAGGCCAGGAACCGCGATCCAACCACCAGGTCGGCTCCGCCGCCTACCAGGGCATTGACGAGTTTTTCCACCTCGCGCGGGCGGTGTTGGCCGTCCCCGTCCACTTGGATAGCGATGTCGTATCCGTGACAGGCCGCATAGCGATACCCGGTTTGCATCGCCCCGCCGATCCCCAGGTTGAATGGCAGACTGACCACCGTAGCGCTGGCAGGGATTTGCCGAACGGTGTCATCCGTCGAGCCGTCGTCGATGACCAGGACGTGGCAATCCGGCAGCGCCCGGTGCAGCCGATGCACCAGCTTCGCCACCGATCTGCCTTCATTAAACGCAGGGACGATGATGAGGCACTTCAGCGTCTGAAAAACCGATCGCGGCTGGGAAGACAGCGGCACCTTCGCGGACAAATCCACCTCCACCGGCAATTTGCGCTGCACCGGATCAATAGTTGTCTGCAATCTCATTGCGCACCCACCGTCATCTTGCCGATCCGACGTGCATTCGTCCAACAAGATACCAGAACCGCCGGTTTGGGAACATCGCCGGGGGAGGGCAAAAAACCGCCCAAAGCCGCGGGATGGCCATCCCGCGGTCTTCGAACGCAAACCATCCGACGAATCTGCATTTACCCCCACTCCAGCGTCTCCAAATGCCGCTGAATGTCCCCCGCGCTGGAGAACCGTTCCAGGATCAGCGAATCTTTCTGCCCGCGGATTATCTCTTTCACCACCTTGGGCTGACGGGAATACGCGGCTCGGCCGCCGACCAACGCCAAAAATACCTCGATCAGGTTCAGCACGTCCTTTTCGATCTTGGAACGATTGGGCTTGCCAAGGTCGAAGAAGTCCAGCAATTTGACTTCGAATCCGATCCCCTGGCGGCGGATCATGATGTTGTCATCGTGAATATCGCCGTGATATTCGCCTAGCTCGTGAATGGGGGCGATGCCCTTGGCCAGGACGTACAAGACGTGCAGAGCCTCGAACGCGCTGAGGCGATGGCCGGACTGCTGATACAGGAATTCGCTGAGCTTTTTGCCTTCGACCAATTCGCTGATGACGACGATGACTTTTCGGCGATGGACGTAGGCGATTTCCTGGTGGTGGTACTGGAGCAGGATCGGACAATGCCGCAGGGCGTCCAGCTTGCGGGCGTAGGCGATGGCAGCTTTGCCCTTGGGATCTCGGTGGGGATAGTAGAACTTTGCGGCCCTGCGGATGCCGGTGCTGCGTTCGACAATCCTATAAACCTCGCCCTCCCAGCCACTTCCGAGCATTTCCTCGATCTGATATCTCCCCGCGATGTACCGTCCGGGCGGGAAGTCGAATCGCTTGATCTTTCGACTGGGGCGATACATTGCGGTCATCATGCGGATTGCTTAAACCACGGTCAATGAGCGGAGATTGCCGAATGCCGATTGCCAAATGCCGAATGGAATTCAAGAGGCCCCAATTGCGGTCTGTCCCCTCTTTCAATCGGCATTTGGCAATCGGCATTCGGCATTTCGCGCCTTGGATTGGTCCATCGGATAAGATTAACGTCGGATGGAATTCCTAAAGAGCATCACCGGGCGGGTCGTGAGTGGTCTGGTCGCCCTCGGGGTGATCGCGGCGGCCATTTCATGGTGGCAAATGGACGAATCGACCCGGCAAATGCTCGTGTCGGGAACCGGCAGGATTTTGGCCTGGTTCGGCGTGGTGCTGGCGTGGCCGTGGGCATCCTTCGCCCTCATCTGGCGCGTGGCACGCGCCGAAAGCAACTTTGCCGGCGGAATGCTGGTTGCCGCCTATACCGTCGCGGAAATCGTTCTGCTGGCCTGGCTCTTTCACTGGCATCTGCCCAATGCCACGGCCTGGACGTTTCTCTTGCTCGGCGGGCTGGTGTCGGGGGTATATAATCTCCTGGTCTGCGACTGGATCGCGGAGAAAGTGTGACGTAAAAAATGCCTCAGGCGGGTCAACGTGTCGGGGAATACGTCCTGGATGCCAGGATCGGCGGGGGAACCTTCGGCGAGGTTTGGCGCGCCCGCCATCACGTCTGGACCGACCAACTGGTCGCCATCAAAATCCCCATTGATTCCCAATACCTGCGAAACCTCAAGGGCGAGGGGGTGGCGATTCACGGCCTGGTCCATCCCAACATCGTCCGGGCCATCGGCTTCGATCCCTATGCCGAGGTCCCTTACCTGACGATGGAATACGTCCCTGGCTCCAGCCTGCGTCCGCTGATCCAAAAAAAATCGCTGGCGATTTCCCAGGTCGTTTCCATTATGCGGCAAATCCTGGCCGGGTTGAAATACGCACACGATCACAACGTGATCCATCGCGACATCAAGCCGGAGAACATCCTCATCCACGAGCGGGCCTTCACCGACGGGTTCGACGCTGAAGGAGTCGTCAAGATCACCGATTTCGGTTTGGGCAAAGCGGCGAACGCCGCGGCGGGGTCGATTGCGTATTCGGCGTCGCTGAACACGGCGGCGGGCCGGGAAATCGCCGGGACGTTGGATTACATGGCTCCCGAGCAGCGTGGCGGCGGCGAGCCGCAGGCGCGGTCCGATCTATATCCTTGCGGGGTGATGTTGTACGAGATGCTGACGGGCGAGCGGCCGGCCGGCACCGAGGTGCCCAGCGATCTGAACGTCTCGGTTCCCAAATATCTGGACGAGGTTTTCCGGAAGAGTTACGCTCGGCTGGACAAGCGATACGCCTCGGCGGGCGAATTCCTGGCGGCGTTGCCGCCGGCGGCGAAGGGGGCTGTCCCGCCGCCGCTGCCGCGATCATCGCCCGTGATGCCGCGGCCGGTGCCGCAGCCGACCGGGCGATGCCCGCAGTGCCAGAAGCCGGTCGAGGCCGGCGACCAATATTGCATGCACTGCGGCGTTCAGCTTGTTGCCGAGGTGCGCCGATGTCCCAAATGCGGAGCGTTTCCCGACCTGACCGACCGGTATTGCATTTTCTGCGGAGAATCGCTCTCGCCCCAAACGATTTCCGTGTAATGCGCCATGGCACATTTTGCGATTCACATTTTCGTGCTGATTGTCGTGCTGGCCGTGGGATGGGCGTTGTTTTTCGCCTGGGTGATCGGGGTGGTTTTCCGCGGATTGTGGTTCGGCATCTCCCGGCTGACGGGCATCGGCAGTCACCGCCGTGCCGCCCAACTTAAGACGCGGCAATGCAGCCGGTTTCGCTGCGGAGCGACTAATCCTGCCCAGGCGAATTTCTGCCGGCGATGCGGATCGTCGCTGATCCGGCCGGCGGTGCGGCGGCAGACCGGCCGCGGGGCCGATTCCGGGCGGTGGGCTTCGCCCCCGATCTCATCATGAGCGCTTTCACCCCCACGCAATGGACCGTCCAGCCGCAGGGCCGGCCCGATAATCTTTCCGCGGCCGTCCTGCACAGCCTCAGCCGTCCGATCGCCGGCCGAACGGCCTGGGGGCCGCTCAAAAGTTTTGTCCTCGGCGGATTGAGTTTCGGAATTCTGCCCCTGATTTGCTGGCCCAAGCGATTCGGAAAATTCGTCGTCGCCGAACAGCAGCAACTCTGGCACCTGGTCGAATGGCTCCGCATCCGCACCGGCGACGCCGACGCCGCCAGCTTGCGCGATTCCGTCCGCGACACCGGCGCCATCCCCACGCTCCGGCTCGTTCCCCTGGCCATGCTCATCGTCCTGGCGATCAATTTTTTGCCCTGGCTCGATGCCTCGGGCTTCCATCGGACCCAGATTCTCGGCGTGACGTATTACGCTGATCCCTGGCTCGGCCATCCAATCCGGTTCGGCCATTGGAACCGCCGCTCGATCGACTGGTTTGGTTTGTACAATGTCTGGGTGATCTGTCTTTCCGTCGCGTACTTTTCCCATTGGCTTCACGTCCATCAGCACGTGTCGGAAGTCAACCGGCTTCTTCGGCGATTGAATCCGATCCTCCTCAGGCAACATCTGCCGCCCATGGCGCAGTACGGGGTGGGCATCGGGTTGCGTCCGTTCTGGCTGCTGGCTGGATTCATCGGGGCCGCGTTCGGCGCGTGGTGGGCGATTCCCGCCGCCCTGGCCGGTGCGGTTCACCAGCGATATTGCCGGCGAACCGGCAATCGCATTCGCTCGGAGCTGGCCCTGCGCGCCAGCGCGCTGCTCCAGCAGCAGCGCCCGGCCATCGACGTTCCCACGCCCAACGGATTCCGCGTCCTTTGCAAGAACCCCCTGTGCGCCAAATCCCTCCCCGGCCCCGCGTCATTCTGTCCCCGATGCGGATCGCGTCTCCCCCCAGCGGAATCGGCGGCATGATGGAAAACCCGAAGCTAGAAACCCGAAATCCGAAATCCGAATGACGATTCAATCCCAAAATCCGAATGACCGAATGAAGACCGTTTCGGATTTCGTCATTCGGGCTTGATTCGTCATTCGGATTTCGGATTTCGGATTTTTCCCCATGGCCGTCGTTTACGCTATCCTCTCCATCCTCGGCTGGGCCTGGTGTGCCGTGGCCGCCGGTTATCTTTTATTCAGGCTCCGCCGACAAAAATGACCGACGCTTCCGATCCATCCCGTCATCAGCGGCTCGAGCGCCAATTCGTCGCGCACGTCGAACGCCTTCTGACCGACAATCGCCTGCGCCTGGGCGCGGCCGGGGGCCGCAAATCCGCCGTCACCCTCATCCGCGACGTGCGATTCAGCGATCGCGGCGTCGAACTCAAACGTCTCATGAGCGAAATGGGCAAACCGGATCGGCAATTGGAATCCCGGATGCCGGTTGGAACCGCCCTGGACGTCGGGTTGTCGCGGAAAAAATGGTGGGTGCTGAAATCGGTGGTGGGGCGATTTCGCGCCGTCTGTCTTTCGCCGTCGCGGGCGCTGATCGCCGGGCAACCGGCCCAGCCGCTGTCGGCGGCGGAGTTGGGGCAGGCGCTGGCCGCCACGCCGCCGCCGCTGCCGGGAATTCCCGTCACCCTGGCGATCATGTCCACCTCCGGCTTCACCGCCGACGCCCGCCAAGCCGCCCTGAAGATCAAGGACCGCACGGTGATCCTGGTTTCACCCACGGAAACCGGCGGCTGGACGATTACCGCCCCCCCGGAGGCCGCCGAAACCGCTGAATTGTTCGATCCCGAACTGGACCTGGAAAAGCGAGGGCGAATCCGTTCGGAAATCGACGCCGACCGCGTCGGCCTGCTCTCGGCCGGCATCGCCGCCGACAAACTTGCCGCCAAGTTGCAACTTTCACCGCAACTGGTTGAATCTGAGTTAAGATCGTATGCCAAGGAAACCCCCGGCCTGACCGCCAAGCGGCTGGACGGGCGGTGGGTCTTGTTCCGGGAAGGTTCCGCGCCCTATTCAGCCGGGGCCGCTTCGGGAGGTGCCGATATGCCGTTCATCGATCGCGTGAAAACCCTCTTCGCCCGCAAGGGCGAGGTCGAAAAGAAAATCGCCTTTCTCTCCGAACGCCGCGCCGCCCTGAGCCAGCAGCTCGACCGCGGTTATGAAGACATGGGCGTGATGGAAGGCAAGGAAGCCGAGCTGCGGCAACAGTTCAAGGAGGCGGCCGGCGACCTTCCCCGCCGCCGCATCACCAGCCAACTCCTTCAGCTTCGCAAGGACGTCGAACGCCGCCAGCAATTGCTGTCGGTTCTCAATCAGCAGATCAACGTCGTCAGCACGCACCTGCACAACCTGGAGCTTCAGCGGCAAGGCCAGAGCGCCAAACTTCCCGACAGCGAGGAGATGGCCGCCGACGCCGCCGCGGCCGAAGAGGTTTTGGCCGAACTTCAGGCGGGAAGCGAATTGGCCGAATCGGTCGGCACGGCCGCCCACGGCTCCATGAGCGCCGAAGAGCAGGCTCTGTACGAGGAATTGCTGAACGAATCCAAATCGCCGGCCGCGCCCATTGCCCAACCGCCGGCCAAAGCCGTCGCTCCTCCGCAACCCGTCAAGCCGCCGCCCGTCCCACAGCGCGAGCGCAACGAACCGGAGCCGGGCTGAAACCATGGCACTGATCGACAAAATCTTCGGCCGAAAGAAAACGCTCAGCCAGCTCAACCGCCAGGAACTGCGCAAGGAGGAAATCCTCCTCACCAAACAGCGCGACCGGCTCTTCAAACGCATCGAGCAGATCAGCACCGACAAACAGAAAATCTTCCAGCAGGGCGCGACGCAGAAATCCCCGGAGCTTCGCAAATCCCTGGCCCAGGAATTCGAGATGAAAACCCAGGAGCAGCTCATGGCCGCGCGCGAGCTGACCCTCCGCAGCAAGGAACTCATGACCGTCAGCCGATTGCGCATGGTCAAGGAGAACAGCGAAACCGGCAAAGCATCCGGCCGATTGAATCTCACGGACAAGGACGTGGCCAAGATCAGCCAGTGGATCGAGGACGACGCCGTTTCGCAGGACGTCTACCGCGACCGTCTGGATACGCTGCTCGATCTGGGCGGCCAGGCGGACCGCGATGCGCTGGAGTCGGCCGGCCTGACCGGCGCCGGGCAGGAGTTGATGAACATCTGGAACGAAATGGACCGCGGGGCGGTGAAGCCCGAGCAGGCCTTCGACGCCGCCGACAAGGCGGTGCGCAAACGCAACGCATCGCCGGATAAGGAAATGTGAAGGAAGTTGCAAGTGGCAAGTTGCAAGTTGCAAGTTGCAAGTTGAATCCTTACTTGCAACTTGCACTTGCAACTTGCACTTCCCCTTGCACTCGCAACTAATTCTGAAAGAACCACCATGGGCCTCTTCAAATCCAAAGACGAGCGGCGAATCGAGCGGGAGATGAAAATCCGCGGCGGGATGCGGGCCATCGAACGGTCCATCCGCCAACAGGAAAAATTCGCCGAGGACTTCATCCACAACGCCCAGCATGCCAAGAAAATCGGCGACAACGGGCAATACCAGTTCATCCGCAGCGCCCTGAAAAAAACCGCGGCCGTCAAGAAAATGCTGGAACGCCAGCTTCTGTCGATCAGAAATGCCATGCTGATCCAGCAGCAGGCCCAGGCCAGCCAGCAGTTCGCCGAGTCGATGGCCCTGATGGCCAAGGAAATCAGCCGGGTTTTCGGCGAATTGGACCTGACCAAAACGCAGGCCGACTGGGAACGCGCCGTCGCCCAGGCCGGCAGCATCGAAGAACGCATGGATTTGTTCCTCGATTCCATGGAACAATCCGCCACCAGCGGCTCAACCGTCAGCACGCGCGAAGATTTGGTGACCGATGAGGAAATCGACCGCATGATCGCCACGGACGTCTTGGCCAGCGAAAAAGCGGAGCTTGGGAAACTCGATCAATTGGAATCGGAAATCGCCAAGGAATTGGGGACCAGCAAACAGAAGGATTAGACGCGACTACCCGTTTTGAAAATTCCCTAACCCCTTGAAAAAGCATCACCCCCACGTCATGGGTTGTTTAACCAGACAACCAGACGAACGGAGGTGATGCCGCGATGCTAGGCAA
>JBEKIV010000088.1:0-15790 GCA_050011595.1 Tepidisphaeraceae bacterium | reverse complement strand
GATACTCAAACTCCGCCTGGCGCTTGGCATACTCAAGGCTGATGTGAAACGTATCTGTGCAAACTTTCCAATCTTCGTCGCAATAGAAAAGATAAAATGAAGCCTCTCCATCATACTGACATATGGCCAACCCTTTCGCCGGCCCCAGAACTTCCCCCGCGCGCTGGTGCGTCGTTGCCCCAGTCGGTGTGACCGCCTCCGTGACTTCCGCGAAACAAACGAGTCGCGCTCCATCAAGCGCTTTGGGCGGCGGTTTCATACCGTCATCCCGCTGGCCGCATCCGCCTGTCTTTGGGCCTGCATCGCATCCCATTCTTCCACGGTAATCAGCGCCTCGCGAGCCTGGCTGCCCTTGTATGATCCGACGATTCCCGCGCTGGCCATGGCCTCGACCAATCGGCTAGCCCGGCTGTAGCCGATCGTCAGCCGGCGCTGAAGCAGGCTTACGCTGCCGCGCTTGGTCTCCAGCACGACGCGCACGGCCGCGTCGAACAGCTCGTCCTTGGCCGCTTCCTCGTCCACCGTTGTGCCGGCCCGAATCTGCATCAGTTCCGGCTCGTACTGCGCCTCGGCCAGTGCTCTGACCACCTTCACGCTCTCCTTCATCTCCCGATCGTCGATGAACGTGCCCTGGCCGCGGGTCGGCTTGCTCGCCCCGGGCGGCAAAAACAGCATGTCGCCCTGGCCCAGCAGCAAATCGGCGCCGTTCTGGTCCAGCACGATCCGGCTGTCCATCTTGCTGGCCACCCGAAACGCGATCCGGCTCGGCATGTTGCTCTTGATCAATCCCGTTACCACGTTAGCCTGCGGCCTCTGCGTCGCCACCACCAGGTGTATCCCCACCGCCCGCGATTTCTGGGCCAGACGCACGATGAACCCTTCCACTTCCTTGCCGCTGGTCATCATCAAATCCGCCAACTCGTCGATGATGATGATGACGTAGGGAAGCTGCTTGGGGATTCTCGCTTCCTCCTCCGGCGACGACGGCTTGAACCGCTCGACCAATTCCTCGTGGGTCAGCGCGTTGTATCCCTTGATGTTCCGCACGCCGGCCTCGGCGAGGATTTCGTAACGCTCGTCCATCTTCTCGCACGCCCATTCCAAGACGCTCGTGGCCCGGCCGAAATCATTGATGATCGGGCACATCAGGTGCGGGATGTCCTTGAACGGCGCCATCTCCACCACCTTCGGGTCCAGCAGGATCAGCTTCACCAGGTCCGGGCGCTGGTGATACAGGATGGACATGATGATCGAATTGATACAGACCGACTTGCCCGAGCCGGTGGTGCCGGCGATGAGAAGGTGCGGCATGGCGGTCAGGTCCGCGATCAGCGGCTCGCCGCTGGCGTCCTTGCCCAGGAACAGCGGCAGCGTCATTTTCCGCGTCGCATCCGGCGCCGCCAGCATCAGTTCCTTCAAACGCACTTTCTCTTTCTGCTCGTTGGGCGCTTCGATGCCCACCGTATTCTTCCCCGGCACCGGAGCCACGATGCGCACGCTCTCGGCCCGCAGCGCCCGCATGATGTCGTTCGACAACGCCGTGACCGACGACACTTTAATGCCCGGGGCAAGCTCCAATTCGTACATCGTGATCACCGGCCCCGTGTCGATCTCCACCACCCGGGCCTCGATGTTGAACTCCCTCATCGCCTGCTCCAGCATCGCCGCCTTCTCACGCACGAATTTCTCCTGGCTCTCGGCAAACCCGTATTCCGCGTCAGCCAGGCAATCCCACGGCGGCAGGTGATATTCCCCCAATTCCTTCGGCGGCACCGGGCTGCTTTGCCGCGGCTTCACCATGCTCGGCAACTTCACGATGATGTCCGCGCGCGGCGGCGGCGGCGCCTCTTCCGGCTGCGCGTCCTCGTCTTCCAGGTCGAACGGCTGCAACTGTGCCGCCTTTCCTGGCGTCAGCAGCACCGGCGTCTTGGCATCATCGTCGTCATCGTCATTGCTGATTCGAGGCGCCGGTTTTACCCGTTTGGCCGCCAGCCGTTTGAAAACCGCTCCGAACCCGGGAAACGAGAATTTCATCTTCGGCGCGGCCGAAGCGACCGACGTGCACGCTTGCGCCGCTAACGCCGGAGCGCGCAGCACCAGATCGTCCGCCGCCAAGAGCAGCCCGATCAGCATCGCCGCCAGCAGAATCAATCGCGTTCCGACCGTGTGGAATCGAGTCTGGAGAAACGCCGCGGTGAAGATGCCGATCACTCCGCCGTGCCCTTCGGGGAATCCCGACGCCGACCCGGGCATGAAATGATGAACCAGCGCCGCGAAGGCCGCCGAAACCATCAACAAACCGAGGACTCTCAGCCAGGGATCGCTCAGCTTGGCATGGTAGAACGTCAGGGCCAGGCACACCCCGCTGAAAAATATCAACGGAAACATCCCCTGCCCGATGGCCAGGAAGCACCAGTAGGCGATGAACGCCCCCGCCGGCCCACAGACGTTCTGGATGGGCGGATAAGGATAAACCGCGTGGCTCGGCCAATCGGTCGGATGGAAGCTGCCCACGGCGAAAAACAGAAACAGCCACGCCGCCGTTACGATGAACAGAACCAATGGCCTGACAATGTGCGAACGTTGAAGCATCCGTAAATGCCCGATTCAATGCCCCGTATGCCCAAACCCACCCTTTCCACGGGTGGTTTCATCAAGCTCGGTCACCTCCACCATTTTCACGGCCGGCACCGGCAGGATCAGCATCTGTGCAATTCGCATCCCCCGCTCCACGGTGAACGCCGATTTGCCGAGATTGATCAGCGGCACGTGCACCTCCCCGCGATAATCGGAATCGATCGTCCCCGGCGTGTTGATCATGGTGATTCCATGTTTGCTGGCCAGGCCGCTCCGCGGCCGAACCTGCGCCTCGTAACCCCTGGGAATCGCGATGGCAATGCCGCAGGGGATCAAGCGAATGTCTCCCGGCTGAAGAACCGTCGCATCCACCACCGCCGCGGATACGTCGAAGCCCGCGGATTGGTCGGTCATTCGCGTCGGCAGGGGCAGACCCTCACCGCCCGCCAGACGTTTCACCTGTACTGTTATCGGACGAGCCACGGGCTTAACTCCAGTGAGCGCCAAAGGGCCTTTCCCCCAGCAACGGCTGGAGTTAACGAAATAACTCCACCGCCCTCTGGATGAGCATATCGGCGAAGTCGGCTTTGGAAGCGTAGGGGATGGCTTCGACCCGGCCATCCGGGTAAAGCAGCGAGGGTTGGATGGAATCGGAGGCGATGGTCGCGATCGGATTGTAAACGATCAAATCGAGCTTTTTTTGCCGCATCTTGCCGCGGACGCGGTCCAGGTTCGGGCTGGATTCGAGGCTGAATCCGATGGTTCGCTGATCCGGCCGTTTGACCGCCCCCGCCGCCGCGACGATGTCCACCGTCGATTCCAATTCCAGCACCCGCGGCCCCTGGCGCAACAGTTTCTCGGCGCTTGCGGCAACCGGCCGGTAATCCGCCACCGCCGCGGCCATCACCAGCAGATCGTGCCGGGGAAATTCCCTGAGCACCGCATCCAGCATCTCGGCGGATGTCTCGACATCGACCATTCGCGCCGACTTGGGAAACGCCAGCGAAACCGGCCCGAGAATCACGGTTGTTTCATGCCCGGCTTTGAGGGCCGCCGCAGCGAGTGCCGCCCCCATCTTGCCGCTGCTGCGGTTGCCGATGTAGCGCACCGGATCGATCGGCTCGCGCGTCGGCCCGGCCGTGATGAGAAAACGCATCGGGATATTGTAACGCCACTTTCACCCCTGCGGCAGTTTAGAAGCCGCTCGCGCCGACGGCCGATACGGAAAGAACCGCTTCAACCCATTGATCGGCCGCTCAAACCCATACCACGACGCGGACGCCAGCAGCACGGTCACCGAAAACATGATCACCGGCCGCAACGGGAACGGAATTTCATGCGCGTACGAGTGCCCAGACACGTGGTTCACCAGAATCGGAATGAAATTGTGCATGAGATAAACGCCGTAACTGATTGTCCCCAAATAGACCGCGGGCTTGAAACTGAGGATTCTTCCCAACGTGCCGCCAAAGCCGCTGTACGCTCCGTCGATGAGCCAGGCCGACCAGAGCGCGATGGAAAGCCCATAGGGCACGGCCGTTTCCGCGCCTGTGGTGTAATGATTCGCGATCTCCACGGCCACGTAAACGCCAAGTCCGACGAACAGACCTGCATTCAAAAGTCTGCGTTTCAGTTTGTACCGGCCCTTGAAATTCAGGAAGGCCAAAAGCGCCCCCATGCCGAGCATGTCGAGGCAGGCCGGCATGAGCACCGAGGCCTGCCAGTCGTTCCCGCCGATCAGCACGATGGCCGCTCGGAAAATCGGGGCGATACAGATGGCCGAGACGATCGCTCCCGCGAGCCATTTGCGCGGCAGGAAGAGAATCAGCAATGGCCAAAGCAGGTAAAACTGTTCCTCGACGGCGAGCGACCAGAGATGGGTGACGGAATAGTTTCCGGTTCCGCGATGATAGAAATAGAAGTTGGACAGATAGCTCAGATTCCAGCCGACGCTTTGGCGCATCGCGGTGACGCCCGCCAGCCAGGTCACGAGGATGACCAGATAATAAATGGGAAAGATTCGCAGGAATCGGCGGGCGTAGAAGTTTCTCAGCACGCGCCATTTTGAAAGACCGTCGACGTCCGCCGATTGACGGGCTTGAAGAAGAATGCCGGTGATGAGGAAACCGCTGAGGACGTAGAAAACGCGCACGCCGACGTGGCCCAACTTAATCCACCGAACCGTACCGGGGTCGAAGTGCTGGATCATCACCGCGATGACCGCCAGCGCGCGGATTCCATCCAATTGGACGCGATGCCCGTCCCGGCGCTCCGGGCCGGCCGCGAGAGAATCGATTCCCGTGCGGGAGATTGGCCGCGATATTTCCGCAATCGGTCTCATGAACAAGATAAACGAACGTTGATGAAGCCGATACCACCGGCGCGGGGACGTTTGGACCCACCAAACACAAATGTGAAACGCTTCCGCAGACGACGCAACCCTACCATTTCATTTCCCGCAAGGCCAGAGAAAATTCGGCGATTTCCGTCCGCTCCCGATGTTCAATCGCCCCGGACCGGGATTACGGCGACGTACAGGTAAATCAACGCGGATAAAACTAAAACCCACCCCAGACCCGGATCGCAATTTCGGAGGAACTCGAGCATGTCCGGCGACCACTGCCGCGCGAACAACAATTGATTTTCCATCATCCCCAACAGGCTCACAATGCTGACCATCACCCCCAACAGCGCCATCCCCGATCCCACTCCGGCCAGCAGCGCCGACATCCCCGCCGCCCAAATCGTGTATCTCCCGTGCATCTGCGTCAGGATCATGAAACACAGCAGCCACGGCGCGACCATCGACGCCAGGAATCGCGCATCGCGCCGGCGGTCGTGAATGGCGGCGCCGATCCCGCACAACCCCATGCATATTCCGTAGACGATCCTCGTAAACGTGGTAAACGTGACCTGAACGCCGACCAGCGGCAGCGTCACCGGATCGCTCACCTTCTGCGGCCAGTCGCAATAGACCCGCAGCATTTTCGGCACGTTGAACGCCCCGCTCCCCGTCACCATGAAGTCGAATTTCTCCGTGCCGTACTCAAACCCATAGGTGAACCACGCCGAACTGGCGTTAAAGAGGGGCATGAGGAGCAGGATCAACATGGCGATAGCCATCGCCAGCGCGCCGCCGCGCAGGCGAAAAGGCAGCCACCGCGACAATGCGAGTAAACCCAACAAAACAACCGGAGCGGCCCGCAGCATCGGTCCGGCGCCGGCCGTCTGCCACGGCCACGCCAGCGCCATTCCCGCCGCCGCCAGACCCCATGCGGCGCGGCGAGGCAGTTTCAGTTGGAGCACGATCGGCAGGACGCAGGCGATTCCCGCGGCGACCGCCACGCTCCATATCCATGCGGCGGCGCCGGGTTGCATCCATGGCACCGCGATCAGCAAAGTCGCCAGGAGCAATCCCGCGCTCAGCTTCAGCGCCGATCCAAATTGAAGGCGAACGACCGGCCAGACGAGCACCACCGGGGCGCCCAGGAGAAGCTGGCCCTTGAGCGAAGCGCCCAGCGCCAGGCAAATCCCCGCCGCCATCCACCAGTCCAGCGACGCCAACAGGACCGCGGCAAGGAAAAACGGGATGGGCCAGACGTCCCACTGCGGCCAGCAGTGGGCGTTCCAGATGATGGCCGGGTTAAACCAGAAGAGCAGCGCCCCCGCCATCGCCGCCCAGACCCCCGCAAACGCCCCTGCCGCCGCCCCGGCTTGCCGCCGCCGCCACAGCCAAATCAACAGGAAAATCAACACGCACGACGCCAATTCCGCAATGGTATTGAGCCGAAGCATCGGCACTGTGAAATCGTAGTCGTCCTGCCAATTGGTCGCATCCGGATAATGCCGATGCACCCACCGCCACCACGCCGCGGCCACCGCCAGACGCAGCGGCGGATAGTCGATCTTTCTGCCCGGCGCGGAAATGCTCAGCTCGCCGACTGCATCGTAGAGTTTGAACAGTCCGGACTCGGTCGACGCCCGTCCCCAGTAAAGGGCGTTGTTGACATCGCCCTTGAAATGGGCTCCCGCGCTGAAATCCCACGCCGCCCGCCGAATCCGCAAACCGAAAATCAGCGCCGCACCCGCGACGCCGGCCAGCAACACAATTTGCAAAGCCGCTCGCCGCCAGCGCCGTATCCTCAATCCCCCGATTCCCGCCGGTGGATGTTCCATCCATCCCGATGATCGCCGCTGAGCAACCTGTTTTCAATCCATCCGGACCGCGGTATCCTCTGGCCGAGGGAGGCATTGATGCCGAGACTCTTTTTCCTCGTGATGGCGATGGGAATGCTGAGCGCGCAATGGGCGCCGGCCGATTCCGGCGACAACAACACGCTCCGCAGCGCCGATGGTCAATACCAACTCGTCGTGCCCAAGCCGTGGCAATCGAACGATTTTCATCTGCCCAACGTGCAGATCGGCGCGATTGACAAGCACCGGGGCCTATATGCCGAGGTGGTCGTCGAGCGGCAGGAGGATTACACCGATTCCCTGCGGGAATACGCCGACGCCAAACGCGATACCATGGCCATGAGCCTGGACAATCCCCGTCTTACGGCCGGCGTCTGGCTGAAGATCAAGGGCCAGGACGCGTTGCACTTCGAGATCCACGGGCAATTGCCCAACTCCAGCGTGTCGGTCGGCTATTCGCTCACGGTTATCAAAACCAAAGTCCACTACGTTCAGGTCATCGGGTGGACGGAGGATTCCCATTTTGCCGACAACCAAGCGGAGCTTGAAGGCCTGGCCGATGGGTTCTCCGAAACCTCCGGAGCGGGCAAATGAGTCTGCCTATCAAATGCGCGCTTTGGGGTCCAGAGGGGTGCCAATGATGAACAAATGCGAAGCCGACCGGGGTCAGGTCCGTGGCACAATTGCATATCGTTTATGAAATCAGGGGCTTAGGACATTTCTTAGCGCGGAGATTGGTTTGGCATCGGCTTTGTTCTATCTCCCGGCGTAATCATCATGGTGATGGTTATGGGTGACTGAGCGAGTCACTCGAAATTTATGGAGCGCGGTTGGTTCCCACGGGCAGTGTCGTCCGGCCGACGGTCGGCCGGACGACACGCTGGCCCGGGTTTTTGTTTTTATGCGAACGCCCACGGCGCTGCCGCGGGGAATTGTCAACCGCCCCCCAGCCCGCCGTTGTCACTCGTCCCCGTCGTCGGCCTTCCCCCGCTCTCGGCATACAGAATCATGTGCTCCATCAGCGATGTCGCCGAATCCGGGTCGTACCCCACGATCCCGTCCACCGGCTCACCCACCAAACCCGCGCTGATGTCCTCCGCGCTATAAAAAACGCCGATCCGGCCTTCGATCTTCATCCCGCGAATCCGCGGCATCTTCAAATTCTCCATCAGCACGTGCCGGGCGAAATTCCGATACCCAACCTCGTCGATTCTGCTTCCGATTTCGCTGTAGAGCACGTGACCGGGCCGCAACGGCTGATCGATCTGATTCGCCTGGTCAAAAAACGTCGATTGAAGCTGGCTGCGCACGTCGTCGTTGAACGTCTGCGAGCCGCCGGCCGCGTCCACGATCAGCGTGCCGCCGTTTGCCACGAACGAATGCAATTGAATCCAGTCGCTGGTGCTGAGCTTGACGTGCCCCGAGCCGGTCAGGTGCGCCACCTTGTAATCGGTCAGGTCCGATTTGGGGCCGAGGGTGACGGGGTGGACCGCCAGATCGAGTTGATCGCGGTTGTGCATGACGGCCGCCAATCGGCGCCAGCCGCCCGGCTCCGGGTCCCACGTGCCGTCATATTGAATGCGTGCGACCTTGAGCGAGCGGGTCGCCTGGATGCGCCCGCTAGGCTCGACGATGTAGGAATCGCCCTTCTCGCGGATGTTCTGCTTGTCCGAAGCATACAGGAGCAAATCCGCGCCAAGCTCGAAGAGCGTTTCTTTCGAGCTGGTGAACTGCCCCTGCCAAGCCTGCGAGGCATCCGCCTTCGGCAGCAGGATCATCAGCTCGCGCACGCCGTTGCTCAATCCCAGGATCGTCGGCGGGTCCTTCCACGCCGAGCCGAGGAATTGCTCTCTTTTCAGAATGCAGTGATCCATCGGCAACTCGCGGAACTCCCCGATCCCCGGAAACAATTCCGCCGCCAACTGCTTCACCGACATCGAGAACTGGGCGCTGCCGCCGTCGGCGTTGAACAAGACCATCCCCCCCTGCTCGATGAAGGTCTTGATCTTCAGTTTGTCCGCCTGGTCAAGCCCCAGCGCCTTGTCGCCGGTGACGTACAGGATCGACGCCTCGTGAAGGTCCGCCGCCGGCGCGTTCAGGTCCACCACCTGCCAGTTGAGCAGCCGATCCAGTTCCACCTGCTTGCCCATCCATCGGTCGAAATTGGCCAGATCGCGCGGGCGCTGGTTCCAGTCCCCCTCGGCCCGCCCCCCCTCCGCCCCTCCCGCCCCCGTGGAGCTGAAATACTCCAACTTGTTCATCCCAACCGGAGCGCGCCCATGGATCAAAAACAGAAGCGACAAAGCGGTATCCGCCACCGTCGAATTCCATGAGCCGTCCGATTTCTGGCTGCGCACCAGGTAATCCGCGCCCTGGGCGTACCAATCGGTGTTCCCGAAATATTTCCGCCCGCTGGCGGACCCCAACTCCTCCAATTCGTACAAGGTGTAATATTGGTACTTCGACTTGAAAACTTCGGTGAAATGCGCGCCCAGCCACGCCAGGCCGCTGTCGATCTGCGGATCGCTCACGTTCCCCTTGCTCGAGGGACTGACCCCCATGGAAAGCGCGTCCTGCGCGATGAACAGCGTCGCCAGTCCCGCCGCCGTCATCGGCAACGTCTGAGCCTTGTCCGTCGGAGTCTTCCCATAGTTCCAGCTTCCATCGCTGTGCTGGGCCTTTCTCCATCCGCTGTCAACGTTTTGCCAATAACTGGTCGGTATCTCCAATCCCTCCTGAGCGCACGCCCAGGCGCCGAGGACGCCGTACTGGCTGACGCCGTGGTCCGGCGGACCGCTTTGGCCGTCCACTCGGGAATCGTACATTCCCGTCTCGGATGAAACGCTCTTGACCAGCAGCCGCCCATCCCGGCGCAACGCCGCTTTCACCTGAGCGTCCGGCAAGAGCATCCGCCAGACCTGGCAACGCATTCCCAGCGTGTAGACGCTGGTAAAGTCATAGCTTTGAAGATACCGGATCGCCATCGAAAGCAGGGGAACGTCCCGCCGTTCGCCCACCGACAGCAGCGCGTAGGTTGCCGTGACCGTCATTCCTCCCGGTTGATCCTGGGCCGGAGAAACGATCTTCCTCGCCCTCCTGGAACTTTCCCAGTCACCCCCCCTCTGCTGGACGTAAAGGTAACGCACGGCCTTGTCGACGGCGTTCTGAACCTCGCCCGGTGTCGCCGCCATCGACAGCCTGGCGCATACCACCACCGCCGTGAGGCATACGACGGTCGCGATGCGCCCCACCGCAACACCCATTTCAATTCCCTCGCCAAAGCAACAGGGGCCGCGCCGACAACAGGTCTTCCGCCGTTCGCCTGTCCATGCTGACGCCGTCGATCGTCACCGCGTTCAACGCCCCCTTGGTTTGACCACCCCCAAGGTTCGACTGGGCCGTCAGCATTTGCAGCAAATTCACGTTCGGAGCGTATCGAACGACCGATCGGCTGGTCAGCCCGGCCAGGTGGGCGGCATAATCGTACGCCTCCTCCGGATACCCGATCTTGTCGATCAATCCCCGCGCCAACGCATCATCCGCGATGAACGCCTTGCCGCTGAAAATGTCCCCTTCCTTGTCGCTCAGCTTTCCTTTCCGGCCGGCCACCACCACCGCCTTGAACTGCGCGAACACCCCATCCACCAAACCCTGCAAATACTTTTCATCCTCCGGATTCGGCGGCTGAAACATCGACCCGGCATTTTTGTATGAATGCCCCGCCGTCGTCGCCGTCAGCGTCGATTCCGACACGCCCCATTTGCCGATCATCTGGCTGACGTTGAACCGGGGAAACAAAACGCCAATGTTGCCGGTGAGACATCCCGGCTCGGCAAACAAATAGTCCCCCGCGACCGAAACGTAGTATCCGCCGCTGGTCGCCATTCCGCGCATCGCGATGACCACCGGAACGTGCTTGCTGTTCTTGAATCGGTCCAGCCGGTGGTACATTTCATCCGACGACGTCGCCGATCCGCCCGGCGTGTCGATCTCCACCACCAGCGCCTTGACCGCCGAATCCTTCTCGACCTCTTTTAGGACCGTTTCGAACGATTCGGCGCTTTCATCATCGATCAATTGATCGATGCCCACGACCGCCACCTTGTCCGGCCCTTCGCCGGAGATGACGGTCTGGCGAACCTCCGCCGCCGCCCCAACCACCATCACCCCAAACAGCACCAGATTGACCACCACCGACCCCGCCAACGCCAGCAGCAGCAAAACGATCAGCACCCACCGCCTGCCGCGGTGCGGCGGCGCCGCAGCAAACGCAGGCATCGGCATCGGCGGCATCCCCGGCATCGGCATCCCCGGCATGGGCATCCCCGGCGCCGGCGGAATCGAAAACGCCCCACGCGGATCGACCGGACCTTGGCCGGGTGGAAGTGGTTGTGTCATACTTCCACAAAGTCTACCAACTTCAACCGAGAATGCCGAATGGGCAAAAGGCTCCTTAGCGGCCTGCCGATTTTAATCGGCAGGGTTTCCCCCGTAATTCCCCTCGCCTTCACAGCCCCCCGTCAACTTGCCATCGCCCCGCCGGGTTGTCCTTCCTCAACGCCAGGTTCCACTTCTTATTCGCTTGCGGCTGGGAACACTTCACGAAGTAAGCCGATTGCTCCGCCGACCAGAAAGCTGCACCTTCCTTTATCACGGGGAGGAAATTGCGCACATCCAGACCTTGCTTTTTCGCATCTTCGAATTGTGCTCTTGCTTTTTCAACGGCATCTTCCGGAATGAACTTTCGCAACTCGGCCCAGTCGGATTTTAGAACGGCTTGGCAGCACGCCTGTACAACCTCAACCGGCGACATCTTCGCATAGACATCGTTATTGCTCAGGATCTCCGGCTCGTTGGGCCATTTTAGCTCCTCTTGAAGTTGCAAGTTGCCGTCACAGATTCCGGTGATCACGTACCGTTTCGCGGAATTCGCGTTGGATAGCCGCAGATTGATCTTTTGTGGCGGAAGTTTGATTTCATAGGGCACGAACCTCCCTGGGTACGGTTCCGCGCTGAAGGCGTTGCCCAGGCTGACGATCTCAAGACCGCCGAGAAACTCTTTCGAGCTATCGTTCAGCGGTAATGAATCGAACTTTTGGACCTCGTTCCAATCTTGGCGCCCGCAAGCTTCGAAGAAGTCGCGCGCGGCTTGTTCCGCCGTCATGGCGGCGTATTTCGCATTGTCCGGCAGCTTTTGCGGTTCTTTGGGCCAACTCACGTCCGCCGGCAGATCAAGATGAAACACGGCGGAATCAATGGGCTGGTTGGATTCAATCTGGCTGGACTGGAAGATCAGTACCTCGCCGGATTTGGCTTCCACATAAATCTGCACCGCTTCCAACTGCTTGGTCTGCGCATCGAAACGGTACACCCGGCGCAGATCCGCGGTGTCGAAGGAACTGTTTTTGAGATAGTTATTGTCCGGCAATCCGGCTTTGCTCTCGATCGTCACAACGGATTCGGCATGGCCATCCTTGGCGGTTTCTTGCGCGACATCCGCTCTCCACCCTTTGGCACGCGCCGCTCGGATGTCGCTCGTGATCGAGTTGCTTACGTTCGCAATCCTCTGAATCCAGTCCGTATCAAAAGCGCTTGGCGACGCCTGCTGCAACTTCCACGCCACCTTGTCCTTTTTCAGGTAAAGCAACGTCGATTGGCCGTCCATCACCGCCACGCGTCCCGGTCTCTCCGCCCGCCATTTCAACGTCGGTTCGAACTGTTTCCATAGCTCGACGGTGATAAAGTCATCGTCTGGTGAGAACTCGACGAAGTTGTCGTCTTGAGGAGCGCGCAGTTGACCCCGGATATGGATGCTGACGCTTCTCGAAGCCGGAGCCTGGCTATTTTGAGCAACAACGGGAGTGGGATTCTGAATCACAACCGCAGTTTGATCTTGAATTACAGAGAAAACACCGACCGTGGCGCCAGCGAGCAGGGCAACGACGATCGCCGCGGAAATGATGAGTTTTGTGCTGCTTGTCATAAGAATTGCCTCCACCAATGCTTTCAGCCCGGTCGCGGCCTTGCCGCTTGATGCGCCCTTGATGGCAGCGCCTACGGTCACCGCTTTGGCCGAAGTCGCCAGCAGCGGCAGAGCCGCCACCACGGCAACCGCGAACGCCTTGCCCGGAGAAGTTTTCGCCAACGCGCCCTCCACGAAGGCCAGCATTTGCTCGCGCAGCAGGTTGCGCCCGCGCGAAAGCCGTTGCCTGACCGCGTCTTCAGTCAATTCCAATTCGGCGGCGACCTTTTCCACGGACTGATGTTCGCGGTAAAACAGGACCAAAGGTTCGCGATAAATCTTGGGGATATTTTCCAGCGAGCGCCAGAGAATCGCCTTTTCCTCTTCGCTGATCGCTTGCTCCGGCGGCAGCGGTCCCGGCGCCGCCACTTCACCCACCGCATCCAACGGTTCGGCCGACTCGGTCGGCTCACGTCCTTGCCGCCTCAATTCCTTGCCGATAAGAAACCGGACGATGGTGCACAACCAGGGCCGCAGCTTCGACGGCTCGCGCAGTTGGGCCAATTCCTTCCAGGCCGTCACGAAGGTTTCCTGGGCCAGGTCCTCGCTCCGGCCGAGGCTGCCGGTGGCACTGTACGCCAGGGAACAAATCAAGGTTTGATAGCGTTCGACAATCTGCCGGAAAGCGTCCCGCCGACCCGCCAAGCTCTGGGCCACCAACTCGGAATCAACGCATTCCATCGCAGGCATTTCTCTGGCATCTATCATATCCCTGTATTAGTGCCTCAAAAGGACCAACCGGTGACAAACCCGGCGAGAGAAAATCGCCAGGGCTAAGCTGGACGTGCGAATATAGGAAAACTACCACAAAGCCGAGTGTTTTCGATGGTTGCGTACGAAAGTTCGTGACACGCACTAACTCGGCCGCGTCGGCGATATCCCCTTTGGACGCGCCGGTGCGCTGTTGGGTTCGGCCGTGGCAGGTCCTGATCGAACGTCTGCTGCCCGTTGCCGGCGCTCTTGATGTAATCGCCCAATTCCAGTGCCCGGCCTTCGAGGATGTATTTCTGGGGCACGGGCCCGCCGCGGAGGACTTCCACCTTCCTGCGTTATGGCGGTATTTCCCAGGTAACTCCCGATGAACACTGTCTGTAACCGACATTTCCCATTTGAACTCCGGCCCGCGACCGTCGCCCACGGAGACCGATTCAATGGTCCCCGGGTGCCCATGTCCTGTGCTCTCCATTCGGCAAGACGTACTCAATCGGCGCACTCGGCTGAGGGCGAGTTGCCGGGGCTGCGGTGGGAGATGCGCTCGATCTAGACGTCTCACCTTGGAGGCAGATTATTAAACCATTCCCCGATGACAGGTCTGCCCTATTCTTGAGTGCTTCACCCTCCATCCCTTTATCGGTCAAGCGGAGTTGCAATGCATCACCATCACCCCAAGTCGCATCGTAGAATCCCTCTATTAGGTCGGCATTTATCCCGATGTACTTGGTTCCTTTGCCGACGGGGCTCATTACGATGGAATAACCTGGGGAACCGTCCTCTTCAGGTTTTGGTGTGAAACGCAGTTCTCCAATAAATGTTCTCTTTTCTTTGGGATTATCTGGGTTATCTGCTTCTGCCCCGATCACTAAATCTTTTTGCTCAGTAAAAATCAATTGAATACGTTGAATGGTATCCTTTTGTGTCTTAATTGTGCCGATGTAACGTGTGCCCGGAATCGTCGCTAGGATCAGCTTCTGATTGGCAGCATCTTCCTCTGCTTTTTGCTGTTCCGCTTCTTTTTCTCGTTGTTCCGTTAATTTCTTTTGTTGTTCTTCGAATGCTATTCTGGCTTGTTCCTCCCGTTCCCTGCGAATTTTCTCCTCGCGCGCCTGCCGTTCGTCCTGGGATTTTTGCTCAATTTCCTGCTGCTCTAAAGCTGCTTTTCGCTCGATTTCCTGCTGTTCCAAGGCCGCTTTCTTGGCTTGTTCCTGAAGCGCCGCGTTTGCCACCTGTTCCTTGAGGGCTGCGTTCGCCTCGTCGCTGCCGGTAACGTACGAACCGGCACTAAACGCTCCTCGGACCGTTCCGAATTGCTCGAGGCCAACTTCAAACTTCGGTTGTGAGTCCAGCGTCCATTGGTCCATGATGCGATGAGCCGCAATAGAACCGTATAGAGAAACCTTGGTTCCTGCGGACTGAACAAGCTTGAGCAAAGTTACTTTCGGCGAGCCTTCGACCTCGCGGTCCACCTGATACAAGTCCTCCTTGGGGAGGACTATGGCTTTGAAGTTGACCTTAACTGTCTCGGGGCCGATAGGTACCGCCTCGATCTCAACGCTGTCGAGCGAAAGAAACGGGGGCAAATTGGCGGCCACCGCATCCTGCACCATTTGCGTCGGCGGCAACTGCCTCGTGCTTCTGCTGCACCCCGTGAGCGCGAGGGCAACGATGAAGAGGATTGAGCACACGATGGTTTGCGTTTTCACGTTTATGCCCTTTCCGCGCCGCCTGTGCGGCGCTGAGCGAATGAAACCAACCCGGACGTGAGCGGGCAACAAGGGGGAACGAAGCCGCTCCCGTCCCTAATGAGATCAATGTCGAAGTGCGTCAATTTCAATGGAACATTGTCGAAGATTTATCGCGCCGATGCCGCAAGTTCAATTGGGAAATGCTCAAAATGCATCCGGAAATTTGTACACTTTCCCATCGCGCCAAACTCGATCACGGGGAGACAAAATCTACAAGTAACTATCAGTAAACATGTTACACACAAGAGATAGATGAGCAATTAGGAATTAACACCTTGAAAAGTGTGCAATGTGTGCAAAATGTGAAATTTCCAGTGCGCAGCACCTAACTCGCCCGGCTCGGTGATATTCCCTTCGGCCGCGGCGGTGCGCTGTTGGGTTCGGCCGTGCTCTTGGAAGCGCCGATGCCGCGGACGGACATTTCCAGCGACTCGCGATTGGTGGCATTGCGGATGGCCTCGCCGTGGGTGATCAGTTCCTGGCGGAACAGCGAGAGCAGGTCCTGATCGAACGTCTGCTGCCCGTTGCCGGCGCT
>JBEKIV010000087.1:0-16077 GCA_050011595.1 Tepidisphaeraceae bacterium | reverse complement strand
TGCGTTCCCTGGGCCTTGACCATCAGGGCACTGGTGGGCACGGTCAGGCCGGGCTTTTCGCGATGGATGTTGAAGGTGACCTGGCCGTACATGCCGGCCCATAGGCGCCCGTCGGCGTTCTGGAAATCCAGTTCAGTGTGGAGTGTGCGCGTTTTGGGATCAAGGGCGCCGGCGGTGCGCGCCACGATTCCCATGAATTTTTGGCCGGGATAATTCGCCGGCGCCTGGAACGTCACCGGCTGGTTGATGGAGATGAGCGTGACGTAGGACTGCGGAAGATCGACCCAGATTCGCAGCTTGTCGGTCTGGGCGATGTGAAAGATTTCCTGGCCTGGGGCGGTATCCGTGGGCGAGATCAGTGCGCCAATATCGTAATTGCGGACGGTGATGGTGCCGGCGAAGGGCGCGACGATTTTCTCGAAGCCCTGCTCGGCTTCGAGGCGTTGGACGGTGGCCTGGGCGGATTGGATGGCGGCGGCGGCGGCGTCCTTGGCGGCGGCGGCTTGAGCGGCGGCGGATTGGCGTGTGTCCAGGTCCTGCTGCGTGACGCCGCCGGTCGGAATCAATCCCTTGTAGCGAAGATAAGTCGCCTGGGCCAATTGGTAATTGGTTTCGGCGCTGACGGCGTTGGCCTTGGCCTGTTGGACGGCGGCGCGGGCCTCGTTGAGCTGGGCGTCGAGGTCCGGGGCGTCGATTTCGGCCAGGAGTTGCCCGGCCTCCACGTGCGCGCCGATGTCAACCAGCCAGCGTTTGAGATACCCGTTGACCCGGGCGTACAGGGCGGTTTCCTGCATCGGGGTGGCGTTTCCGGGCAGAGTCAGGTCCTGCACGGCGCCGGTGGGCTTGGGTGGCGCGACTTCGACGACGGGGGGTTGGTCGGCGAGTTGTTGGGCCTGGGCATCCAAAGCCTGGTCGTGCTGGCGCACCTGGAGATACCGAAAGACAAACACGGCGGCGAAAGCCGCTGCCACCGCCAATGCGGCCAGGGCCAGCTTGCCTAAGCCGATCTTCGGAAGGTCCTTGGGAATTGTCTCGTTTGATTCCATTACCTCAGCTCCTCCGGAATATGGACGTTGGGAGCCTTCTGACGCAGTTTGCTGTAAACGATCGGCACGAAAAAGAGCGTGGCGAACGTCGCCATCACCAATCCACCGATCACGGCGCGGCCGAGCGGCGCGTTCTGCTCGCCGCCTTCGCCCAGGCCCAGGGACATCGGCAGCATGCCGATGATCATCGCCAGCGCGGTCATGATGACGGGCCTGAGGCGCGTGAGGCCGGCGGCAAGTGCGGCGTCGTGCGCGTCCATGCCCTGCTGGCGTTGATCGTTGGCGAAGGTAATAACGAGGATGCTGTTGGCGGTGGCGACGCCGATGCTCATGATCGCGCCCATGAGCGCCGGGACGCTGAGGGTGGTGCCGGTGACGAACAGCATCCACAGGATGCCCGACAGGGCGCCGGGAAGAGCCATCAGAATGATCAGGGGATCGAGCCACGACTGGAAGTTGATGACCATGAGCAGATAGACGAGCACGACGGCGAAGATCAGGCCGTAGGACAAGGCGGCGAAGGAAGAGTTCATGCTTTGCACCTGGCCCTGGACGGCGATCGTGCTGCCGCGCGGGAGGTGTTGCCGGGCGTCGGCGATGATCCGATCGACGCCGACGGCAACGGAGTGCAGATCGGTCCCGCGGACGCCGGACATCACGTCAAAACAGGGAAGTATCGCGTAGTGGGTGATGTTGGTGGCGGAATAACCGCGGTGCATCTCCGCCAGATTTCCAAGCAATTGCGCGGAGCGGGCCTGGCTGGCGGAAGCGCCGGCTGGAACGACGGGCGAATTCGCCAAATCGTTGATCGAATCCACGCGGTACTGCGGCGTCTGGACCAGCACGGTGTACTGCCGGCCGTTCTTGGGATCGAGCCAGAAATTCGGCGACAACTGGGCCGTGCCGCTGAGAGAAACCAGCATGTCGTTGGCGATCTGGCCTTCGGTCACGCCGACCTGGCTGGCCATGGTTCGATCGACGTTCACGCGCAGGTCGGGAGTGTGCGGAACCTGAAGGATGTGCACGTCGGCAGCGCCGGGAATGGTGGCGATTTGGCGCTCGATGTCCTTTGCGATCTGGTAGTTCGCGGCGGCATTGGAGGGCGGGCCGTTGATCTGAACGTCGATCGGCGCCGCGATGCCGAAGTTCAGCACCTGGGTGACGATGTCGGCGGGCTGGAAAAAGAAGGTTTCGTCGGGGAAATCCCTGCGCAGGTCGCGGTTGAGCCGCTCGATGTACTGGTCGGTGGGATGCCGCACGGGCTTGAGCGACACCAACACCTCGCCGTCGCTGGGGGACATCAGCGAGCCGTCGCTGAGCGCCAGATTGATGCTGCTGTTGGGAATGCCCATGTTATCGAGGATGGTGTCGATTTCAGAGGCGGGGATGTCGCGGCGGATGACCCGCTCAACCTGGCCAAAAACTCGCTCGGTCTCTTCGATTCTGGTGCCCGGCGGGGTTCGCACGTGAAGGCGGATCTGGCCGGCGTCGACGGTGGGGAAAAAGTCCCTGCCGATCAGGGGGAACAACGCCAGGGAAACCAGCACCAGCAGCGCGAATCCCGCCAGCACCAACGCCCGATGTTTCAGCGAGGCGACCAGCATGCCGCCGTAAATCCGGCGAAACTTCTCGAACAGAGCGTTGAACAAGTCGTGAAAACGCCACATGACGTTCTTATGGCTGATGCGGCCGCGCGCGTGTGGATCGTTGGGATCGAGATGGCCGCCGTACATCTCCATCTCCGCGGGCAGCAGATAGTTGATCAGGGTGGGAACGAGCGTTCGGCTCAGGACGTAACTGGTCAGCATGGCAAAAACGACGGCCATGGCCAGCGGGGTGAATAGGTACTTGGCGGCGCCGGAGATGAACGCGACGGGCACGAACACAATGCAGATGCACAACGTCGAGACAAACGCGGGAACGGCGATCTGCTGGGAGCCGTCGAGGATGGCCTTGAGCAGTGGTTTGCCCTGGCCGATGTTGCGGTGGATGTTTTCGATGGCGACGGTGGCGTCATCGACCAGGATTCCCACCGCCAGCGCCATGCCGCCCAGCGTCATGACGATGAGCGAGTCGCCGAGGAAATAGAGCACGATGATGGAGACCAGGATCGAAAGGGGGAAGGAAATCACCACGATGAGGGTGCTGCGCCAGCTTCCGAGGAAGAGCAGGACCATGAGGCCGGTGAGTCCGGCGGCGATTGCCGCCTCCTTCGCTACGCCGTTGACCGAGGCGCGGACGAAGATCGATTGATCGAACAAGGGGGTGATCTTCAGCGACGCAGGAACCCTCGCCGCCACCACGGGCAGAGCGGCCTTGATGCGGCGGACAATGTCGAGCGTGGAGGAACCGCCGTTCTTGAGGATCACCATCAGCGCGCCGCGTTTTCCGTCGGCGTGCACGATGCTGTTCTGCACCGAAAACCCGTCGCGGACGTGAGCCACATCCTTGATGTACACGGTCGTCCCATTGACGGTCTTGATCGGCAAATCGTTCAGGGTATCCACCACGGTCGGGCTGCTGTTGAGGTGGACGGCGTATTCCTGCGAGCCGATCTTGGTGGTGCCAGCCGGCAATACCAGGTTCTGACTGCTGATGGCGTTGGAGACGTCGGATGGGGAAATGCCCCAGGCGTAAAGGCGATCCGGGTCCAGGTCGACCATGATCTGCCGCTGCTTGCCGCCGTAGGGCCACGGAATCTGCGCTCCCTGAACGGTGATCAGGCCGGTGCGGATGAATTGCGTGCTGTAGTCGAACAACGCCTGTTCGCTCAGCTTGTCGCTGCCCAGACCAAGCTGGAGGATGGGGACGTTGGAGGCGTTGTATTGAATGATCAACGGCGGCTGACATCCCGGCGGCATCGAGCGAAGAGCGGTTTGGGCAATGGCCGTCACCTGGGCCGTGGCGGCTTCGATCTTGGCATTGGGATAAAAATAGATCTTGACGATCCCTATGCCGTTGAGTGATTGGCTTTCGATATGCTCGATATCGTTGACGGTGACGGTGAGGGCGCCTTCGAAGTTGGTGATGATCCTCCCTTCCATGTCCTCGGGCGTCATGCCGCTGTAGTTGAACGCCACCGCGATCACGGGAATGTTGATTTCCGGAAAGATATCGGTCGGCATCCATAGGATG
The DNA here is from genome assembly GCA_050011595.1 of Tepidisphaeraceae bacterium. Classification (GTDB taxonomy): domain Bacteria; phylum Planctomycetota; class Phycisphaerae; order Tepidisphaerales; family Tepidisphaeraceae; genus PALSA-1353. Next base: position 11,896 of record JBEKIV010000087.1, on the reverse strand, counting down.
GCCACCACCCCGAGAATGATGATCAGCATCGACGCGACGATGAACGTGTAGGGCCGACGCAATGCAAGACGAACGATCCACATAAAGCTGCCCGATCAGGAGTTGTCGCCGGCCATCTTGGCGCTGGCGCGGCGCGCTTGTTCGGCGTCGGTGCCGAACACTTCGGCAAGCGATCGCATGGCGTCGATAACGGTTTGTCGCTGTGCCGCGGAAAGCCCGGCAAGGCTCTGGGCAAGCTGGCGGTGCGTGGCCTGGCGCGATTCCAGGAACGCCCTGCGGCCCAGCGCGGTCAGCTCCAGGGCAACCTGACGGCGGTCCCGGCAGCATTCCTTCCGGGCAATCAGTTTCCTGGCGACTAAACCGTCAATCATCCGCGACGCCGCCGGCAGAGAAGACCCGATATAGTCCGCGACCAGTGAAAGCGACGCTTCCGGCGAATAAGTCAAGAGCCCCAGCGTTCTGAACTGTGGGACGGAAAGCTCATCCAAACGATGTTCGCGCATCATCTTACGAATGGCACGAACCACCGGAGGGGCCACATCCAGCACGGCGGCTGCGCAGGCATCACTGGCGGCAACTGTCCCGTCCGCTTTGGCCGCCTCTTTAATTTCCTTGGGCAATAATTGCATTGGCTAAGCATATTCATTATCGACTCGCCGGTCAATCGGCTTCAGTTGGTCTTCGGGCGCCGCCAAGCCGTGAACTCCGTCAAGCCGAAGCCGCGTAGATGTATAGGTTTATCTATCTTCTCTTTCGGGCGATGGTTCCGGCGAGCTCATTCATAGGTTTCGTCAGGATTTGAAACAAAATCCAGAATGTAACGTATATTAAAGTGTAAAGATCCTCCTTCCCTGGGTGGCGTGGAAAGCCGAGAGGTCCACGCCACCTTTTTTGATGCGCCCAACGCCCTTCTTATTCAACAATGGAAAGCTAGTTCAATGGACGTGCCGTCGTCGCAAATAATGGCCACGTCCGATGGGGAACTTCTGGTCACTCGGTAATGACCCGCGGCGACGCGCTTCACTTGTCCCCGGTTTCCGGAAACCGGGCCTTGGTATTCGAGATAATCCCGCCGGTGTTTCGCCAGGGGGGTGAATTGGTCGCCCGGATGGGGAGGCCAATGCGGCAGCCGCCAGGTGGACAATTCGGAACCGGCCGACAGTTCCAGCATCAGATCGTAGTGCGGCCGCTCGATTCCGGTGTGATGGAGAATTACGTAACGAAGTGGGGTCATTGGTCATTTGTCATTTGTCATTAGTCATTGGTCATTTGCGGGAAGCTCGTGCCAGTGACAAGTGACAAATGACAAATGACTAATGACAAACTCCGACGTATCCGCTGGGCACCGTTCCGGTCGGCGAGGTGCTGCTCTTCAGATCGCACGGATGGGCCTCGTCGCCCAAGCCCCAGTCGCGGGCGTAATCATCGGCCAGTTGCCGCATCTCCGCGGCCGACAGAGGCGGCTTGTCGACCGATTCGGCCGCTTCGCCGATTTCTTCCTCGTTGAGGAACGTACCGGTGATGCTTGTCAGGGCCGGGTCCATCAGCAGCCACTTGCAGGCGAACTGATGGACGTTCATTCCATGATCGGAGGCGTAGCGGCGAACCAGTTCCAGCTTTTTCAGGCCGTAAATCTTCCAGGCCTGGTCGCGGAATTTGCGGTGATCGGTTTGGGAAATCTGGCTGTCCGGGCGGACTTTGTCCTTGAGGATGCCGCTGTTGTCGTGGACGCGGGCCAGCACGCCGGCGCCCGTGGCGCGGGCGGTTTGGCAAAACTCCCGGCCGGGATCTTGCTCGAAGAGATTGTAGACCGTCTGCACGGCCTTGGCGTTGTGATCGGTCAGGGCCTTGATGCCCTCCTCGCGCCACCCGATGGCCGGGCCAAGCGAGACGCCCCAGACCTTGATCTTTCCTTCGCCCCTGATCTTCTCCAACTCGGCGAACAAATCGTCGCGGAATTGCGGCAACTTGACGTTGTGGGCCATATACAGGTCGATCACGTCCGTGCCGAGGCGATGGAGGGATTTCTCCAGGGCAAAGCGGAGGAATTTCGGGGAGAAATCCTGTTTGCGTTCGCGATGGCTGCCGGGCTGGCCGGGATCGGAATAAAAGTCGTACCCGAATTTCCCGCCGATCTCGATTTTGTCGCGCGGCACGGTTTTGAGAAACTGGCCGAGAAGCGATTCGGCGCGGCCGTTGCCGTAGGCGTCGCCGGAGTCGAAGAAGGTGATGCCCCGATCGAAAGCGAACTTCATGAGCCGATGGGCGTGATCGTCGGTGTAATGCCCCCACCAATCCACGCCGAACGGCCAACAGCCCAGGCTGATGGCGGAGACTTCAAGGTCCGTGTCGCCGAATTTGCGTCGTTGCATCAGTATTTCTCCGAAATGGTTTTCGGGAACGCGAATAACACGGCGCATTTTTTGCGTTTTTGCCTCGTCATCATAGATCATCGGGAGTTAAACCAGTTCGCTTCGCGATGCGTGACAACATCTTCGGACCTATTTCTTCTCCGTCATGGAATGCGAAGACGACATCAGGCCAACCGGGCCGCTGCATTGTCCGATGCGATCCACTTTGCCGCTTGATCGACCAGCCGATACGTAGCAATGCCGCAAGAACCCGCCCGGCGCGTGTCGAAGGCCACTGCGCCATAATCAAGCCACAATTGAGAAAACGTTTTCAACCTGCGGCAACGACTCGCCGTGTTCCAGTCGTTCGGCCAAAACGCGCAGCGACAAGGCCTGTGCCTTGCGAACCGCTTCCTCCCGAGACGGGCCATACGTTAGCACGCCCGGTAGCTCCGGCACTTCGGCGATCCAGCGGCCATCAACTTCTTGTTCGACTTCAACTGAGTACATAGATCTACTATTGTACCGCCAGCGGGCGTTGGCTGGTATCCAAAAACTCCAGCCTTTAGGATGGGCGGGCTGAAATGCTTTCCCGCGCGTCAATCCCCGGGCTGTTCATCACCGGCACCGACACCGGCGTCGGCAAGACGCTGGTGGCGGGGGCGATCGCGGATTGGTTCAGGCGGCGGGGGAAGCGGGTGGCGGTTTGCAAGCCGGTGGCGACGGGCTGCCCGCGCCGGCGCGAGGGATTGGTCAGCGAGGATGCGGAATTCCTCGCCCATCACGCGGATGCCAAATTCCCCCTCAACACGATTTGCCCGCAGAGATTCGCCGAGGCGCTGGCGCCGGCCGTCGCCGCCGAGCGCGCCAAGCAGAAGATCGAATGGGATGCCATCGACGCGGCGATTGGAACCATGGCCGGATCGAGCGATTGTTTAATCGTCGAGGGCGTCGGCGGAATCATGGTTCCGATCGATCGCCGGCATTCGGTGTTGGACATGATCGGCTGGCTGGGCTTGCCGGCCGTGATCGTTGCCCGCGCGGGGCTGGGAACGATCAACCATACGCTGCTCACGCTGCAAGCGTTGCGAAATGCGAACCTGCCCGTCGCCGGGGTGGTGATCAACCAATATCCCGCCGAAACGCCGACGGTCGTCGAGGAGACCAATCCCCGAGCGATTGAGAAATGGGGCGAGGCGCCGATTCTGTGTCTTGTCCCGCGATTTGCCGGGCCGGCAATCCCCGAGCTCCCGCGGGACGTTGTCGCGGCGGTGGAGCCGGTGGATTGGCTGGGAAAGGCGCGGCCGACGGAGTGACGCAATGCTTCTCAGCCATCGCATCGTCGGAGACATCATTACAGCCCTCTGGCTGATCTGGGCGATCTACTGGATCGTCAATGCGTTTGGGAACAAACCGAACATTTAAGGGCAGAGCCGGAATTCACGGTTGATCGGTCTCGGGCTCTTCGTCCCGGCTATCCTGCTTCCGCGCGACATCAGAAGTTACGTCGTGCGCAGGCCTATGGGCTGGGTTGCACGGATCCCGTGACGGGGATATCAAGCGACGATCCATTGGCGCCTTCGACCCGGAGGAACAGATTATAGCTTCCTTGCGCCAGGGGCTTGGGCGGGGGAAGAATCGTCACCGCCCTGGGTATCATGTCATAGCCGAAGCTTGTGACCACCGTCAGATCCTCGATGAGATTCCCGGGGGTTGCTTGCGCGGGCATGGGAACGGTCTTGAAATGGGCGAGCAAGCCGTCCATGTCGGGCAAGACGTCCACGGTATCGGCCTGGAGAGAGCCAACGAAGACCTTTGGATTTCGCCAGAGGTCTCGGCCCTGGATCAAAAGGGTCTGCTCGGCCGCGCTGCCGGCCGCCTGGGCCTGGAGGCAATAAGGGGGAGCGGGATTGGGGTCCTCGGCGTGCCAAGTGGGCTGAATTTCCGGCTTACGCTGCACGCGATTGTTTTCGTATAGCAGCGCCGTGGTAATGGCGGGGATGTCGCACGGCAAATCAACCACCATTTTATCCACTGACGGAGTCCAATCGCTACTCGACGAGTAGCCGGCTTCATTGACCGATTCGAGCTGATAAGGGACCGCCGGGCTGTTGTCTGCCGATTTTTCCTCTGGTAGTTCAAATAGATCGGAGCCCTGCCTTGCCGGCGTGAGCGTCCCATCGTCGTCCATCCAATAACAGTGGCTTTCAAGCACAATATTCGACCACCATGCGGGAATGGCCAGCTCCGCGGTGACCGATTGCGTGACCGGCGTGTACCCGAAGTCGGGCTTGTTCTTGTCGCCAATCAGGAATTTGGGTCCAAGAATCCAACCGAACCGCTGCCGGCCGTCTCCAAATCCGACAACAAGCGGCTGGCGGCGGATGGTCTGTAGAAGCACCTCGGATTGGGAGAGATTGGAGGTGGCGCTGCTCAGATCGATCTGGTGAAACGCCGCCCCCAGGGTCAGCGCCAGATCAATTACGTCCTGGCGCGAGGACACATCGGAAATGTCCTGTGCAAGCTCCTGCGGCTCCACGGAAAGCTCGCGAGGGCGGTTGAACCGTTCGAGCAATTTCAATTTGTCCCTGAATTTAGGGAGTCGACCATGATCCGATTCGTCTATTTCGGTTATAAAGAAGTAGTTGGGGATTGGTTGCGTTGGCTGCGTGCTGGGGAGCGGCGAGAGGGGCTTGAAGTTCGCATACTCCTTCAGTTGCTGCTTGTATTTGTCTATTATGGCCGTTGCCGCCACGTATTTCAGTTCGGATAGGTCCGTGGGGTTATTCGATTTGAACAAATTGGTGCGTTGGGCACGGCTCCTGAATATGAAGTCTTCGAAAGCGGCCATCGCTTCGTCTGCCGTGAATTCGCTTACCGGCGAGGCCGGTTGGTTCACCAGTTGCTGGTGAAATTCGCCAAGGATGAGATGCAGTTGGGACTCGGGAAGTTGATCCAGGAGCAGCCGCTTCAGGCACTGTTCCGTCTCCAGTTGCAGTTCGTCATTCAACGAATGCAGCCAGGCCTGATACAGCGATTCATCCTCATCCTTTTGGGCGACGGGATCCTTTGGCTTCAGTTGCCCCTTGGCTTCCAACAGGACCACCAGATAATGTTTGCTCCCTGATGACGGCAGCACGGAAAGGTTGAATTTCAAACTGTACAACGTGAATCCGTGAAGATCGTGGGTATCGTCCAGCTCCCGTTGACGGATTGCGGCGTCGACGGCGTCCCGATAGGCCAGTTGATCCTTGAGATTGTCAAACGGCGATACCTGCGTCTTGGAAAGGCCGGCTTCGGAGGGACTGGGTTGTGTGGAGGCGGCGGACCCCGCACTCGGCTTGGTGGTCGAGGCGGATGATCCGGATGAGCCGGAACCGGAGGTTCCTGGGATGCCGCCGGGGTTAAACTGGAGTGACAGCGCTTCGGAGAACGAATTGAATACACGCTCATCTTCCAATCCCTCAACAGGGAACGTCGGCTCTGTCGCGAGTTTGCCCACCAGGTATTGCGTATCGCGTAGGCGCTCATCCACAAGCCGCTCGCGGGTGAAAACCTCGGGCTGGCTGATCGTGACGGCGCTGTGTTCTTGGTCGCATGCCGATATCGCGAGAATGGCGGCCAGCACAAGTAGATAGATGGAGTGTCGGTGCATAAGGACCCCTTGTAAATGGTGGCGGTCGGCGATGGCTTTCGCGCCCCGCGCGGAAACCGAGCAGAACTCCCTCGGCTTCAACGTCTTCGGCGTGTCCGTGATTCCGGAGTCTCACTCCGACCACATCAGGACAAAATTATTGTTATGCGCGGCCGGAATGGCAAAAAATTGTGTAATTTGCGACAGTTGAGCCGGGATTTCTCATTTTTGAAGCTCCGCCCACAATGCAAACAGGAAGCGAACTCGCCGATTCCGTTTGTTCCTTGATGGTGTTGGCAACGCGGGGATTGACCGCATATAACGCAGGGCAATGGACGGGATCGAAATCCTTTTTCTGGGCACGGGAACCTCGGCGGGGATTCCGATGATCGGCTGCCATTGCCCGGTCTGTTCCAGCCCCGATCCGCGCGACAAGCGCGGGCGTCCGTCGGCCGTGATTTCCTACGGCGACTGCGCAGGGCAAGCCCTCCGCGCCCGCATTCTCATCGACGCGACGCCGGAACTGCGCCTGCAATGCGTCGCCAACGGGATCGACATGATCGACGCGGTCGTGTTCACTCACGCCCACGCCGACCACATTATGGGTCTCGATGATGTCCGGCGATTCAACGCACTGAAAAAAGGCCCCTTGGACGTATGGGCGGACGACGCCACGTACACGGTGCTCACGCGAAGTTTCGGCTATGCGTTCAAGGAGCCGGAGCCGGAGATGAAAGTTTTTCGGCCGCATCTGATTCGCCGGACTATCGACGGGCCGTTTGAAATCGCCGGAACGACGTGGACGCCGATCCCGCTTTTTCACGGCGATATGCCGGTGCTGGGTTTTCGCGTCGGAAACGTGGCGTATTGCACGGACGTGAGTCGGATTCCGGAGTCGTCGTTCGAGTTGCTCAAGGATTTGGACGTGCTGGTGCTGGACGCCTTGCAGTACAAGCGGCACACGACGCATTTTTCCGTTGAGGAGTCCATCGCCGCCGCGGAACGAATCGGAGCGCGGCAAACTTTCTTCACCCATATTGCCCATGCGCTCGGCCACGAGGTCACCAACGCGGCGTTGCCGGCCAATGTTCAATTGGCGTACGACGGATTGCGCGTTTGCGCCGCTCGCATAACTGAATGAAAAGGCGACTACGCGGCCACGAGCCTCCGCAGCCCTTCGGCCAGTACGGCGGCGCGGGTCAGGCCGTGCTTGCGAGCGTAGGCGTCGACCGTCTTGAGCAAGGTGCGTTCGACGGTGATATTGATCCTCTGCGCCCCGGCCCCGATGCGCGGGCGTCCGCCCTTGTTGGCCGCTTTGGCCAGAACGCGACGGGCCGCGGCCGTCAACGGGCGCGTGTTGGCGTAATTCACTTTCTGCGCTTGGGCCCCAAGCCGGTCCAACTGCGCCTCGTTCATCTTCTCGGAATTGATCCTTTTCACGTGCCTGGAATTATACACACCAAACATCGGGACACGAAGTCGCAGCGCGGCAAACTTTCTTCACCCATATTGCGCATGCGCTCGGCCACGAAGCCACCAACGCGGCGCTGCCGGCCAATGTTCGATTGGCGCATGATGGATTGTCAGTTCAGGGCGATTTGACCGCCGAGTAGAGCGATTGGCGCCAATCGCGGCCAGGACGGGGGTCGAATGGACCGCGTGACTTTGCTCTTTGCGGTCTGTGCGGTTCAATTACTCAGAAACGATCTCAGTGTTGGTCGGCAAACAGTTCGGCGTCGGGGCTGGGGTCGCCTTCGGCGACGAGGCGGGCGGCCTGGGCGCGGATTGAAGCGACGTTGAGAAACCGGCCGGGGCATTGCGTCACCTTCGTTTCGCCGTGGCCCAGAACGCGATCGGAGGGAATGTCGTAGGTGCGCATGAGATAGACCACCAGGCGGACCAGAGAATGAAGCTGCCTGGGGGTCGGGCGGGTGTCGTTGAAATTGCCGACGAGGCAGATTCCGATGCCGTTGGTGTTGTAGCGATTGTCCAGAGCATTGTCGTGAGCGCCCCATTTCTGCTTGGTCCAGCGTGGGCCGACTTCGATCTGCCCATCGCCGCTATTGGTGCCGTTGCCGATGACGAAGTGATAGCCCAACTCGTCGAACCCGCGATCGCGATGCCATTTGTCGATGATGGCGGCGGAGCCGTAAGCGCTGTCGCTATGGTGAACGATGATCCAGGTCCAGTGGTTGAGGGGCACGCGCGGGACCCAGGCTGCGGGGACGCCGGCGGAGGCTTGGGGATTCGGGGCATATCGACCCGCCGCCGGCATAGGCGCGGGCGCAGGCAAAACCGGGGTTGGCGCGACGGGCGCCGGGCGCCCCGCGGCCGCGACGGTTGGCGGAGCCAGCCGAACGGGCGGGAGGTCGGCGTCGGCGGCGTCCATCTGGCAGCCGGCGAGCAGCGCAACGCCGAGGACCAGCAATAAATGCCTGTGGAGGTGGAAGAGCGTGCGTTGGGTCATTGGCAGTTTTCCCTTTGGGGTAGTTCCTCTGACCCGATTATCGGCAGATGAGGGGGAAATAATGGAAGTGTTTCCAGCCATCCTTGGCCGCTCCGGTCAAATCCACCGGACTATGTAACCGCATCGGAACGGATTTTCCAGTCCGCCACAGGCAAAAATGCATTATTTGGCTAAGAGCTAAGTCCAACCGCAGAATCCTTCGTGTAATAATTCCGACGCCGTCATGGGCCAACCGAGTGGCTGGGAAATTGATCGGTTGCGGCACAACGCCAAATGCGAATACAAATGCAATGCGGGAGGGGCGGGAAGAACCACATCAGGCCCCAAGAGTTTCTTCCCGCCCCTCCCGCACCCACCCCACCCATCTCCTTTTCCCCTCAACCGTCCAAGGGGGGAAAACCGGCGAACGGCATCTTTTTCCCGGCTTTTCTGCTGGACGGTTAGGGGAAGTGGAAGTGGGTGGAGGGGGTGCGGGGGAGGCGGGCGAAACCGCTTGGGGCCTTATGCGGTGTCGCCCGCCTCCCCTGCATCTGCGAATTTCGAATGTTTTGCATTTTGGATTTCTCGAATTGCCGCAATGATTCTGCGGTTTTACCTAGGAACAAAACGAACCACAGAGGGCACAGAGGACACGGAGATAAGCATGAACTCAGTCTGCCTCCGAGGTCTGGTGTGCCCTGTGTGATCTCTGTGTAAGCGTTTTTTTAGAAGCTGTTAGAACGTGGCTGAACTTTAGTCGTGGCCTGCTATGCTTATTGAATGATCCGACGGCAGACGGGCAAACAACTGATCCTGATCAACCAGCAGGACCACTCGCGGCTGGCCGGGGAATTGGCCCGGCGGATCGGCAATGGGTTGTTCGCCCCGCCGGGGCCGTTTGAATCGGTGGTTTTTGCGATCGCCGAGCACGATTGCGGATGGACCGCCCAGGACTGCCGGCCCCAGCTCAATGCCCAGGGACAGCCGGAGCACGTTTTCGAGGCGGATATCCTGACCTCGCTGGAGGCATGGCAGGCATCGGTGGAGCAAGTGCGGGGCGGCCTGGCCGAGCAGGGCCGAGCCGCCGAGGAAGATTTGCTGCGCGCCAATTTCTTCCTGCTGGAATTGCTCGACCAGTTGAGCCTGGACCTCTGTTTCGACGAACTGATATTTCGGCGGATCGAGACGGTCTATCCCCGCGCTAGCGAAGGGCCGGTGAGCGCGCGAATCAGCAGCGATGGGGATGGGACCATGAAATTGAATCCCTGGCCGTTCAATTGCCCGAGCGTGGAGTTGGACGTTCCGGGCCGTCGGATCGCCGCCGGCCCGTATCGCAATGCCGAGACGTTGCTGATGGCCTGCGACGCGGGAGCGGCATGCGGCGTCCGCGTGGTGCTGCGGCCCGCCGCCAGCTAAAATCGGCCCCCATGAAACGACACTGTTTTTTCCCCGCGATGGTTCTTATTGGGTTGATGGGAGTCGGCTGCGCGAGCAAGCAGACGTTTGACGTGACGGTGACGAATCGGCTCGGCGATCCGATCACGGTATGGATGACCAAGGCGAAGCCGCAAGCCGCCGGGAATTATGAAGAGGGCTGGATGCCGCCGGAGGTGCTGGCGGTGGGAACGACGCAGTCGCAGCGGCTGGGTGGCGTGGCCATCGAGCCGGGCGAGACGGGCCACACCGTTTTGAAGGGAACCATCGCCAACGATGACGTGGCCGTACTGCGCGTGTATCGCGCGGTCGATCTGAACGTGATCCTGACGTTGCATTATGGAAATCCCGACCGCCTGGACATTCCTCTGGATCAGGGCGTAACGGACATCGACGTCGTGAAACAGAAGGGGCAGATGACGGAAATTCCCCACGGTGCGAAGACGATGCCGTGAGCGCCCAATGCCGCGGGAGCAAACATGTCGTATCAGCAACATCAAACCGTCGCCAAGTCGATCAGCGCGCGATGCGCGATCGTGACTCTGAGCGATACCCGAACAATTGACAGCGACATCAGCGGCAAACGGATCGCCGAACTGCTGCGGGACGATGGGCACGTCGTGGCGGAACATCGGGTGATTCCGGACGATGCCGGGGGCTTTGGCCGTGTTCTGGAGGAATTGCTGGGCCGGACGGACGTGGATGCGATCCTGAGCACGGGGGGCACGGGAATAAGCCGGCGCGACCAGGCCATCGGGGTGATCGAACGAGTGATCGAAACCCCCCTGCCGGGGTTCGGGGAATTGTTCCGCATGCTGAGCTGGGACCAGATCGGAAGCGGCGCGATGCTGAGCCGGGCCAGCGGCGGCATCGCCCGCGGCAAATTGCTCCTGGCCATGCCGGGCAGCACGGCCGCCGTCGAGTTGGCGATGACGAAATTGATCCTGCCTGAACTGCGGCATGTCTTGTTCGAGATCCGCAAATGAGAATTGAACCGCCATGACGCCAAGACGCCAAGGTCAATTGGTCATTTGTCATTTGCAAGACAGTTCAGAATCGGCGATACGAATGACAAATGACCCATAACATTTCCCCCCTTGGCGTCTTGGCGTCATGGCGGTTCATTCGTCTTTATTGCCGTCAACGACCGCGCATTTCTTGACGGGCGGAATGGGTCGCGTAGGATTAGCCCGCTCTGGGCAGAGGGATTACTGAATGAAAGACGCCCCTATCGTCTAGTGGCCCAGGATATCTGGTTCTCAGCCAGAGGACAGGGGTTCGACTCCCCTTAGGGGTATCAGAAAGCCCGGTTTTACCGGGCTTTTTTTATTGCAGAAAATAGTTTCGTCCACCATTTTGGCCACTTTTTTCGCTCGATAAAATGAGGACTTATAACGACCAGCCAGCCTCGAAAATCCGGTGATCGTCTAAAGCACCGGAAATGGCCCTAACGGATTACAAGAAATTCGGCAATCGATGCGAAGTACGCTAGCGGTCCTGACCAAATCTGCGGGCAATCTCCTCAAGCCGATTGAGTAAGTCGTTATATGCAGCAGCCGTCATTTCGCTTAATTCAACCTCTTCCAACGAGATCGACACGTGGTCATCCCTCGAAATGAGTTGGGCGTGTGTGCCATACGATCCGAGCTTCTGAACCTCTGATACCATTTCACCCGCTATTTGCAGTGCGCGACCCGAGTCGATTGGAGGCATAAAACGAATTTCGAGCGTTGCCGATGAGATATAGGAAGTAACGTTTGATCGTTGTTGAGAACCCATCGCGTAACCTCCGTAAAGCGAGAGAGTTTACCGGATCGCGGGAATTTCGCGCTAATGATGAAATCAGCGCATCCCGATTGTGGGGTGGGTGATTGGGCCGCTCCTGATCTTGCTGGCGCTCGGCATGGGACCCACGGCGGCGCCTCATCCTTACCCACATCGTTGGGGCTGAAGCTCCTGCCATAGTTCGGCTCCCAGAACCATCTGGTGGATGTCGTACCAGCCTCGCCATATCACCTTCCAGCCCGGACG
>JBEKIV010000086.1:0-13982 GCA_050011595.1 Tepidisphaeraceae bacterium | reverse complement strand
CCCACGCCCCCGCCGGTCTGGCCGCCGGACAGATCGAAGTGTCCTACACCTTGCTCGGCGACGCCAAGCTGGAAGGCACGGTCAATGGCCCCGACCTGTCCATCCTGGCGGCCAACTTCAACCAGAGCTTCACCGCCTGGGACCAAGGCGACTTCCAATACGACGGAATCGTGAACGGCCCCGACCTGGCCGAGTTGGCGGCCAACTACAACCAGGGCGACAGCGGCGCCGCCTCGGCCGGCGACGTGGCCGCCTTGGAAGCTTTCGCCGCCGCCAACGGCGTCTCCTTACCGAGTTCCAGCCTGTCGCAGTCCAACGTGCCGGAGCCGGCGTCGATGGGATTGTTCGCCCTGAGCGCCATCGGCATATTGGCACGCCGCCGGCGGCGTAACGCTTGACCTCGTCGATAACGCGATGATCCTGAACTGCGGCGGCGGAACCGATCCCATGGGCATCTTCGCCGGGCACTGGGTGTAACGCCTGTTTGTGGCGGGCAACCACCAGACCTATCCGCCACAAGCGAGCGTTACACCCAGCACCCCCACGCAAGCCCTTACAACGACGAACGATACCAGCGCGACGAAATCAATGCTCGACGCAAACAAGGATCAAGTTGTCGCAAATAGTGGTCCGATAATTCGTGCAAAAAAGCCAGTCCTCGACCTGCCAATATGCCATCATCGCGGCGATTAGAGGCCGACAACCGGCCTGCATAATCGCTATAAGTCCCTATATTCAACCATTGTTGCGTGCAAAAGGTGCAACTTTATCAAGCATTTATTGTAAAGGTTAGGAGATGCGTTTTTCGCAAAGGCGGGTATGTTTATTTCAAGTAGTTTTAAGACGTTGTTGAGTCCCACATTTCCGAAACGTGAGGAGAGAATTATGGCAAGCAAGAGGGTTTCTAAAAAGGGCCGGCGTTTTTCTTCCAGGAGCCAGTGGGTTGGGTTGGCGGTAGCATCAACCGCCCTTTGCTCTTGGTCCTTGTCGCATTATGCCATTGCGGATGACGTGTATGATGGCTCCAACAGTTCCACTTCCACCAGTTACATGGATGGCCAGGATTTCGAGAACCCGTTGAACTGGGATGCCTCGGCACATAGTCCCCCGACCACCGGTTTCCCGTCAAGTACGACCACGGCCACGATCGGTGCGGCCACCAACTTCGTGGGAACTGCGGACGGCACCTTGACCATCAATGCCCACGCGATACCTGATGAAGTCACGGCCGTGGGCGGCGGAGCCGTACAGGGCGCCGTGTTTGATCCTGTCGGCTTTGGCGGCGGCGACGCCGCTAGCGTAACGCTCGCGACTTTGTACGTTTCGTCGACCTCCGGTCAAATCGGCAGTTCGGCACAGTCAAACCTTTTGACGATTAATAGCGGAACGATGGAAGTGACAGCCAGCACGGCTGTCATCGTTGCCCGTTCCATAACCGCTGAGATCAGTCAAACCGGCGGCACGTTCTACGAAGACGGCACCATGCAATTGGGGCAATCCCAAAGCTCTGACATCGGAACTGGAATTTATAGTTGGGACGGTGGGTCGCTCAATGCGGGGATTAGCAGCGCTGGGGTCGACAACACGGGCAGTTCGGAGGGAATTCGCATGGGCAACGTGGCCGGCGCGGCAGCCGGAACCGGCCTAGGCATCCTCAAGATTTATAACCCGGCGGTGTCTTCCTCCAGCAACCAGATTAACCTGGAAAATCTGTATCTGGGCTATACGTCCGGAGGTATCGGGGTTTTGGACTATTTTTACGGAAACGGCAACGTTTCGACGATCAACATCGACCCAACCAATACCAGCGAGGGTCAGTTGACCTTCCGCAACTACGCCGTATCGCCGAGTTATTCAACTAATTCAATCGGGTCGGTCCTCAATCTCGACCTGACCTCCGCGCCGAACGTGACCCTCGTGGGCTCCGAATATGTCCCGCAAAACCTCGCGCTGGCGACCTATACCGACGGCATTCACGGCAACGGCACCAACGACAAAGACCTCTTCTCGCCCTCGGGCACAGATCTGACCGAAGGTAGTTTGATTACCGAAAGCTTTGGCGGTTATAGCTACACATGGCAGCTCGAGTACGATGGCTCGATCAGCGGCGGATACAACTACACCAGCCCCGATACGCAAATCAGCAGCAGCAACATCCTCGGAACCGGCGGAGAGGCCGGGCTGGGGGTGGAGACGCAGGGCGACGGCGCTCTCGTGCTGATCGGGGTTGGCTCCAGCCTTCCCGTTCCCGAGCCGGCGGCCATGGGGCTGCTGGTTTTGGGAGGCGTGACAATGCTCAGCAAGCGGCGTCATCGCCGGACCGAGAGTTAATGGTTCGCTTGGATCGGGGATGGAGTCCTAACAAAGCAGATTGCTTCCGCCGGAATTTTATTCCGGCGGATTTTTTTTGCCTGACGAATTCGGTTGAACCGCGGAGCACGCAGAGACGGTTAGCGACTGGGCAACTCGGCGGATCACGTCAGGCCAATCGCCGAGCGATCTCTGGCGAAACAGCCGCATGGTGGGATACCAGGGGCAGTCTTCGCGCTGGAGCATCCATCGGAAATCGGGAACGAACTGAAGCATGAGCCACACGGGCCTGCCGAGGGCGCCGGCCAGGTGGGGCATGGAAGTGTCGGTGGTGACGATCAGGTCCATGAGGGACATCACGGCCGCGGTGTCGGCGAAGTCTTTCAGTTCGCGGCCGAGATTGGTCAATTGCATTCCCCGGGGTGGATGGTTCGCCTGGTCGCAAGCGGAACCTTTTTGGAGGCTGAAAAAGGTGACGCCGGGGACGGCGGCGAAGGGGGCCAATGTTTCGAGAGTGAGGGACCGCATCCGGTCGCCTTTGAAGCCGGGGTTTCCGGCCCAAACCAAACCGACGCGAAAACGATTGGGCGCCGCGTCCAGCCGGCGTTTCCAGGCTTCAATGAGTTGGTCGTCGGCTTTGAGGTACGGCACGGAGGCGGGAATGGATTGCAAATCAGTTTTGAATACCAGCGGAAGGCTCAGGAGCGGGCAATAGACATCAAACGGCGGCACGGGTTCGTTGGACGCGATGATCTGTCCCAGACCAGGACTGGACTTGAAAAGGCGAGCCAAATCCGGCTGGCACCGAACGATGACCCGTCCGCCGCGCCGCGCGACCAGGGGCGCGTAACGGACGAAATGGATCGTATCGCCGATGCCTTGCTCGGCATGGAGAAGGATTGCCTGGCCGTTCAAGTTTTGTCCATCCCATTGGGGCTGGGTGAAATTTCGGCGCGGCCAGGAAGAACGCTTGGTTTGCCAGCGCCACTCGTACTCAGGCCAGCCTCGAGCGAAATCTCCCTGCAACAGCAAGCTGAGGGCATAATTCCAATGGGATTCGGCATGGTTAGGTGCAAGGCGGATAGCCTGCTGGCTGGCGGCGATGGACTGGTCGAGAAGTCCCTTGTCGCACAGGGCGCGGCCCAGGTTGCAGTAGGCATCGGCATAGTCGGGATCGAGCTGAAGGGCCTGACGGCAAGCGGCGATGGCCTCGTCGAGTTGTCCGTTATCGCGCAAAGCGCTGCCGAGGTTGCTGTGAACTTTGACTAAGTCCGGATTGAGGCGAAGAGCATGGCGGTAGGCGGCGATGGCCTGGTCCAGTTGGCCCTTTTCAGTATAGAGGTTTCCCAAATTGCTATGGGCCTCGGCAAAGTCGGGTCTGAGCCGGAGGGTCTGGCGGCAGGCTGAGATGGCCTCGTCGAACGATCCCTTTGCGGCCAAGGCATTGGCGAGGTTGAAATGGGCCGCGGCCAAGGCGGGCTTGAATCGAAGAGCCTGGCGGCAAGCGGCGATGGCCTCGTCGAGCTGCCCCATGCGGCCCAACGCATTACCAAGATTGGAATAGGCCTCGGCAAAGTCGCCCTTGAGGCGCAAAGCCTGACGGCAGGCCGCGACGCAGTCGTCGAGCTGTTCCTTGTCGCTCAGAGCGACGCTGAGGTTGAAGTGCATCTCAGCGGAATTCGGCTGAAGCTGGAGGGCACGGCGATAGGAGGCGATGGCGTCGTCGAGTTGTCCCTTGTCACGCAGGGCGTTGCCCAGATTGGCGTGAAAGCCGGCAATCGTGGGGCTGATGGCAATGGCCCGGCGGAGGAGTTCAATGCCGGCATCCAATTGGCGAGCCTGAACGGCCAGGAGGCCGAGATAGTGCAGGGCGTCGGGATTGTCGGGCTGGCGGGCCAGAATCTGCCTGTAGATCGCTTCCGCCTGGCGCATGCGCCCAGCCTGGCGATGCTGGGCAGCCATCTTGAAAGCCTGATCGATCGTGAACTGGGTCATTGGCGCGTGCCCCGATTGCGGCGATTCTATCTGGCGGGCGAGTTGCCACAACCGGCAATACCCATTTGACAACCCGCGGGGGGCGTGACACTTTCTGCAATAAGTCGGGCGCCCACGATCGGAACGTATCCACCCCGACGGATGCAAAGGATGAGGCGATGACGCAAAGGGAGATCGAGCAGGCGATGCAAATCGCCGTTCAGAATCAACAGGCGGGAAAACTGGGGGAGGCGGAATTGATCTATCGCCAAATCTTGGCGGGGCAACCGAACCACGCCAATGCGCTGCATTTGCTCGGCGCGATTGCAATTCAGGTCGGCCGATTGGATGCGGGCATCGAGTTGATCCGCCGGGCCATCGCAATCGATCCCGCCATCGCGGAGTACCACAGCAACCTGAGCGTGGCCCTGCGTCAAAAGGGGCAGCTTGACGAGGCCATCAGTTCCTGCCGTGAGGCGCTGCGGCTTCAGGGCGACTATGCCGACGCTCACTACAACCTGAGCGTTGCCCTTTTCGACAAGAAGCGGTTCGAGGAGTCCATCGCGGCGACTCGCCATGTTCTTCGGCTCAAGCCCGACTTGGCCGAGGCCCACAACAACCTGGGGGATGCACTGTATCTCACGGGGCAGATCGACCAAGCGGTGGCCGCCTATGAACAAGCGATTCGTCTCAAACCCGGCCTTTCCGACACGCGCCTCAAGCTCGGCAATATCTATCGTGAAACGGACCGGCTGGACGACGCCATCGCCGCCTATTCCGGTGCAATTCAGTCCAGGCCGGATTGGGCCGAAGCCCACAACGACCTGGCGAACGTCCTGGGCGAGAAGGGACAAATTGACGAGGCCATCGCCGCTTGCCGCCAGGCCATTCGTCTCAAACCCGATTTTGTCGGCGCACATTTGAATTTGGCTGGGAAGCTGCTGCTGCAAGGGAATTTCCAACAAGGCTGGCCGGAGTACGAATGGCGTTGGCGAGCCGAGGACTCCCAGTTGCTGGGCCGCAAGTTGGCGCAACCGCAATGGGATGGACGAGAATTGAAGGGCCAAACCATACTGATCCATGCCGAACAGGGGATTGGGGATTTCATTCAATTCGTGCGATATGTCCCGCTGGTGGCGCGGCGCGGCGGACGAGTACTTCTGTTCTGTAGTCGGGATGTGATTCCACTTCTGAAACATTTCCCGGATATCGCCCAGGTTCTGACCGGCAGCCCACTGCCCAAGTTCGATACGCACTGTCCGCTGGTGAGCCTTCCCCTGGCGTTTCAGACCCGGTTGGATTCGATCCCCGCATCAATTCCGTACCTAAATCCTGATCCTGCCAGGGTGGAAACGTGGCAACAAAAGCTCGGGCCAGCGGGTGGCGAGCTACGGGTAAGTTTGACGTGGGCAGGCAACCCTGTTTTCAAGGGGGACCGAACGCGATCGCTGACCCTGGAACGGTTGGCGCCACTGGGGGCGATGCGGGACGTGAGGTTTTACGCTCTTCAGAGAGGGCCGGCCGCGGAGCAGGCGAAGAGTCCGCCGCCGGGATTGGAATTGGCAAATCTCGGCCCGGAACTGAACGACATTGGCGACACGGCGGCGGTAATGTCGTTGATGGATCTGATCATCACGACCGATACTTCCGTGCCGCATTTGGCGGGGGCCCTGGGCAGGCCGGTGTGGCTGATGCTGCAATTCGCGCCGGATTTCCGGTGGCTGCTGGAACGGGAGGATAGCCCGTGGTATCCGACGATGCGGCTGTTTCGGCAAAAGTCGCCGGGCGATTGGAATGGGGTGATCGGCCGGGTGGCCGAAGCGCTGGGGGCATATCGCGTCTGATCCGCCTGCAATTCATTTCAGCGATTGTGGAACGTCGTCCACGTCTTCCATGGTCAGGTGGGTGACATCCTGAATTTGAAAGATGGGAACGCCGGCGGATTTGACGTGAACGTCGCGCAGGGTGATTCGGTCGGCATCGACGATCGCGCCGCCTTGTTTGGATACGATGTCGGCGTGCTCGATGGTGACATCCTGTAACGGCAACTCGGGCAGGCCGCGCAACTGCATGGCGATGTTGGCGCCGTGGCAGACGATGTTGCGGATGGTGATGCCGCGGAATTGGGGAGTTCCCGGTCCGAGCGGCTCGGGGGGTTCCTGGGTGACGATGAGCGGCTTGGCCACGGGCGGATCGGGCTGGGGAGCGTCGGGGTCGGCGCTGGGGGCCGTCGCGGAACGCCGGATCGGAGGGGCCTTCTTGACCTGGTAGTACATGTCAACGGAAATGCAGGAGTTGGTGATGTCCCACATCTGGATGTCGTGGATGTTGACGTTTTCGACCACTCCGCCGCGGCCGCGCACCGTTTTGAATCGAAGCGCCTCATCCGTCCCGCGCAGCACGCAATCGTAAACCTCCACGTTGCGTACGCCGCCGGACATCTCGCTGCCTATCGCGATCCCGCCGTGACCATGGCCGAGGGCGCAATGGGCGATGGTGACGTTTTGGGTCGGCCCCGGCGTCTGCTGGCCCGGCCGCCTGCGGCCTGATTTCAAGCAGACCACGTCGTCACCGGCCGATATGTCGCTGTCGGTTACCATCACGTCCTGGCAGGAATCGATGTCGATCCCATCGCCGTTCTGGGCGTAATAGGGATTGAAAATGGTGACGCCGTGCACCGTGACGTTGTCGCTGGAAAGCAAATGGACGTTCCAGTTAGCGGAGTTGCGGAAGGTCGGCCCGTCCAAAAGGACGTGGTGGCAATCGGAGAGCACGACCAGCGGAGGGCGCAGCAGATCGCGGTAGGGCTGGTAGTCCTCGATCCGCGGGGGCCGCGAACTCAGACGCAACTCCATCAATTCTCTTAGCCCCTTCAACCAGATTTTTGAGGGATACCAGGTTTGGGACCTTCGATCCACGACGCCGCCCGATTGCACAATCGCGGCCCATTCAGCGGCCGTCAGCTTGGATTTTTTCACCGGACGCCACGCATCGCCCTGGCCGTCGATAATTCCCTGGCCCGTGATCGCCACGTCATCCAACTGGTCTCCCGACAGCGGCGACGTACACATCACGGTCCGCTGCCCCTCGTAGTCGGTGATCGTCAGGGGATAGTCGTCAAAGTTCCGGCTGAAGAGAAGCAGGGCGCCGGCGTCCAGGTGCAAGTCGATCCGGCTCATCAGATGGATCGGCCGGGTGAACCAGGTCCCGGCGGGAATCACGACGTGCCCGCCTCCGGCGCCGTAGCAAGCGGCAATCGCCTTGCCGATGGCCTGGGTGTTGTCCGCCTTCCCGTCACCGACGGCGCCGAAATCCAGAATGCTGACGGTTCGAGGCGGAATATCCGGCATGAGGATCGCCGGCTGCGTGGACGCCATCTGCTGCGCCCGGCAATCGGTCGCCGCCAACAGGCCCGCAAACATCGCCGCTAGGCAGAATGCGATTTTCATTTGACGCTGTTTCCTTGTGGTAGTTCCTGGTTCAATCCCTCCACCGTGGCATCGACGATCATGGGCTTGTCGATGGAGCCGGCGAGGACGCAGTTAACGAACTGAATCCCCCGGGCATGGGCGATTTCGATGGCGTGCTTCGCCGAAATCCGCACGTTCGTCAAGACGACGTCCTCAATCGGCATTTCCGGAAGCCCGACGATCTGGCCGGCGATCAACCCGCCGGTTGAGTTCACGTCGCGGATGCGAATATGCCGCCATATCGGGGTGCGATTGTCAATCTCATGCGCGCGATCCCGGTCGGGATGAATCGGAATTCTGGGATAATAACTGGTGATCAGGATCGAATTTTTGACGTCCGTCATGGTGAGATTCTGATAGGTGAGATATTCCACCAGCCCGCCGCGCCCGCGCGGAGATTTCAGCCGAATCCCGGCTTCGGTGGCGTCGAACGTACAATTTTGAACGAGCATGTTCCGTAATCCGCCGTTCGATTCGCTGCCCACCGACATTCCATGGCCGTGCAGAAACGTGCAGCCGGTCACCAGGACGTTTTCGCAGGAAGGCCGATTCGGGTCGTACCGGTTGCCGGCCTTCACCGCGATGCAGTCGTCTCCCGTGTCGATCGTGCAAGCCTGGATCTCGATGTTAATGCCGGAGGGATCGATCCCGTCGGTATTCGGGGAAAAGGCCGGAGCCAAGATGTGAATCCCGTCAATGGTCACGTCGCGGCACTGCGCTGGAACCAAATGGAACATCGGCGAATTGGTAAGGGTGATTCCCTGCACCAGGACGCGCGTACAGCGGGAAAGCTCGATGAGCCTCGGCCGGCGAGGTATCCATTCCCATACAAACGGGTCGCTGTTTTTTGGAGGGACAAACTTCCTCCACCACTTCGCCCCCTGGCCGTCGATGGTTCCCGACCCGGTGATGGCCACGTCGTGACCGTTCTTCAACGTGATACAACTTTCATATTGCCCCTTGTTCAGATCGAAATCATCGGGATTGTCGCTGAGAAGGAGGGTCGATCCGCCTTCGAGATGAAGATTGAGATTGCTGGCCAGTGCAAACGGCGCGGTAAGGAAGGTGCCCGGTGGAACGTCCACGGTTCCACCGCGGGCGTTCCGGCAGGCGGCGATCGCTTTTTCGATAGCGCCGGTGTCGTAGGTCTTGCCATCGCCGACCGCCCCGTAATCGGTGATCCTGAAGGTGCGATCGGGAATGCTAGGCCGGGCCACCGTAAAATCCGACGGCAGCGTCGCCTGCGACATTGCCGCCGGCGCGAACGCCAAAAGCGCGCCAATACCTAATACACCCTTCCATAACAACGGATTCATGATGTCCCGGTTTCCTCAGTTCGCCCCCGAGAGGTCCTAGCCGCCGGTGAAACTCATTTATTTCGCCCGCTGCGATATCTCGCCGGTGTTTCCCCCAGGGCTGCGCGGAAGACGCGAGTCATATATTGCACGCTGCTGAAGCCCGTCACCCGCGCCACCTGCTTGATCGTCATGTCGGGGCTTAACAACAATTCCTTCACCCGCGCCAGCCGAACCCGCTCGATTTCTTCGTGAATGGTGCGTCCGATCACCCGTTTCAGCCGCTGTTGAAGGCTGGCCCGCGACATTCCCATGTGCGACAACACGTCCACCACCCGCAGACCCTGGCAGCCGTTTTCCCGGATGTATCGCAGGGTGAGATTGACCTCATCATCGTCGCTGGCGACCGTATCGGTCGACAGGCGCGTGTAGATTCCGCGGGGGGCAAGCCGCTGGACATTCGGCGGCTTGGTCTTGCCCTGCATCATGTCATCGAGCAGGGCCGCGGCGGTGTAACCGATGTGCTCCGCATTGACGTCCACGCTGGTCAGGGGAGGAATGGACAGATCGCACAAATGCTCGTCGTTGTCCGCGCCGATCACGGCGACTTCGTCCGGCACCATCGCCCCGCACCGTCGGCAGGCATCCAGCACCTGCAATCCTCTCTCATCGTTGCAGGCCATCACCCCCACGGGCTTGGGCAAGGATCCGATCCACTTCGACAGCCGCTCCTGCTCCAATTCCCAATCGTCCTCGTCCGGCGGATTCTCGGCAGGAAACACGTCGCACCTTCCGCCGGATTTCCGAACCAAATCGGCAAAGCTCTCGCCCCTTTCATCCAATCCCGGATGGACTCCGGCGGGCCGGCCGCAAAAGGCGAAATTCTTCAGCCCCCGCTCCAGCAGATGCTCCGCGGCCAGCCTGGCGATCTGGTCGTGGTCGGGACCAACGTAGGGAAACGGCAATTCCGCCACCGTTCCGCGCAGGTTAACGACGGGGACACCGGAATTAACGAGCAACTGGGCGATCTCGGGAGTATCGATGCGAGCCAGAATCCCGTCGCCCCGCCAGTTGGTCAGCCAAGGCGGGGGTGGATCGCCCAGGCCGTGCGGATGGAAATAGGTCGACCAACCGCCATGTTCGCGATTGTATTTGGTGACCCCGCGAAGGAGCCCTCGGCCATAAGAGCCACTGGTCTCAATCAGCAAGGCCACGTGCCGCATGGGAGATCGCACGGGTTCCGGCCGCGGGGCATTGGGGGATTGGCGGGGAGGCCGCTGGGACGGTACCCCTGGCAATGCGGCGTCGCCCGATGCGAGTCGCGGTTGGAGCCGCGCGCCCGGCTTCTTCGCCTCGCGTCCAGCGGCTTTCGTCACATTTGACCTGGATGAGGGGGCCAAAAGCTGCCTCCGAAGTCCAGGCAATTTATCACGGCGAGACCTCTTCATTGCATATCCGATCAGAAAGTATAAAAGTTTTGCATATTTCTACCATCGCCGGCGGATATTTCTTATTAGAAGC
Source organism: Tepidisphaeraceae bacterium (assembly GCA_050011595.1). Classification (GTDB taxonomy): domain Bacteria; phylum Planctomycetota; class Phycisphaerae; order Tepidisphaerales; family Tepidisphaeraceae; genus PALSA-1353. Next base: position 3,412 of record JBEKIV010000086.1, on the reverse strand, counting down.
GCAGGTGCTTCCATTTATGCCAGATCGCGGCGACCTTCAGGGTAATAAAGGATGAAACCTTTGCACAAATTCACTCGCATCGAACGGGGGCGGCGTCAGTATGGTAAACTCCAATGTCGCCAGCGTTTTTCCTTGGGTAGCTTTCCCAAGCTGTGTTTGGAGTTGGTATGAGTTGCATGCGGAGTTCATCCCAAAAGCAAATCTCCAGGGCCGCGCATGCGTCGGACTCGCCCAAGGGCGCTCACAACGGGGATTGGCTGAACGTATTGGACACCGGGGCCTTGGTGGATGGGTCGGCATCGTCCACGGCATCCGTGCAGCGGGCCATCGATCTGTGCGGCAACGGCGGCGGGGGAACCGTCTTCATCCCGGCTGGAAAATATATTGTCGGAACCCTGTGGATGCGCAGCAACGTTACGCTACATCTCGACTCCGGCGCAACCCTGCTGGGCGATTGCGACCCCGATTCGTATCCCATTTGGAAAACCGAATGGGAAGGCCCCAACTCCCGGCCCGCGCATGCACCCATTATTGCCGGGGAAGGACTCACCAACATCGCCATTACCGGCCGCGGCCTGATCGACGGGCACGGTCAGATCTGGTGGGATGCGTTCAATCAGGGAAAACTCCGTAATGTCCGTCCGCATATCCTGCGCCTGGTCGATTGCCGCGACGTGCTCATCGACGGAATCCATTTCGCCAATTCTCCTCGATGGACGCTGAATCCGGTGGCGTGCGACAATCTGACGATCACCAAAGTGACCATCCGCAATCCGCCGGATTCGCCAAACACCGATGGCATTGATCCCGATTCGTGCAGCAATGTCCACATTGCGGATTGCCATATCGACGTTGGGGACGATTGCATCGCGATCAAGTCCGGCTGCGAAGAGGACGGTCGCCGGCAGTTGCGTCCTTGCCAGAACATCACCATCAGCAATTGCACCATGCTTCACGGGCACGGGGGCGTGGTGATCGGGAGCGAGATGTCGGGCGGGGTGCGAAACGTGGCGATCACCAACTGCGTGTTCTGCGGGACGGACCGTGGAATCCGGCTGAAATCGCGCCGGGGCCGCGGGAATGCGGTGGAGGACCTGCGCGTCGACAACATCGTCATGGACGAGGTTCTGTGCCCGATCGTGCTCAATCTTTTTTACGTTTGCGGCGCCTCGAAGAACAGCCAGTTGCTCGACCCCGCCCCGCAGCCGGTCACCGCGGGCACGCCGCAATTCCGCCGGTTGCGGTTCAGCAACATCACCGCCCGCAAGGTCAAATACGCCGCCGCCTTCATGCTGGGACTTCCGGAAATGTTCGTCGATGACGTGGTGCTGGACGGGATCTCCGTGCACATGGACGGGGCCAACACGCAGGCGGGATCGCCGGCGATGGCGGCCGGCGTGGCCGACATGTGCCGCGCCGGATTCGTGCTCAAAAACGCCCGCAACGTCAAGCTCCGCCGGATCGACCTGTACGATCAACTGGGTCCGGCCATCACGATCAACAATTCCCAGGACATTTTCGTGAGCGACCTCTACGCCAGCGCCGTGAACGGACCGCTTCTGCTGGTCGATGGCGCAGATGTATCGGTCACCGATGAAGAGGACGGGGCATACGGCGGCATCCAAAGCAGCCAGGAAGGCCAGCGAATTCGCACGTTCACGCGGAGTTGGCGCTACAGCCATCGCCGCACCTCTCGCGCCGCCAGCGAAGCGGCGCTCTCTAAACTGGCCGCCAAGTCGCCCGATCGCAGTTGAGCCAGACGCCGGGGGCTATCTTCCTTATCCCTGTTATAAGCTGTCTGGGAATCCATGTGCGGGGGCGAAAACCCACGGCGCCGTGGGCGTTCTGGGAAACTGAATGGGTTATGAAATAAGTTCTTAGCTATGCGGCCCCGCTCATCGTTGCCAAAGAATCTGAGCGGCTTCCAAGGGAACGGCAACGCCGGCGAAATAGGGTAATATTCGAGCAGTATAGTCCGCGGCCGGCCGGTTTGCCGGCACGCTCCCGCCATAGACGTAGCTCTTGGCGGTCCCCACGAGGGGCCGAATGCGCGTCATTTCCTGTCTGAACGCGGCGCCGCCGTCGATGCCATTGGCATAGAGTTCAACTCGCACCGCATCGCCTTCCATCTCGCCGAGATAAACTTGAACCTCAAATGAGTGGCTCTGGGCATGGGTGACAACCTTCACCTGGCCAAAGCGCAACGCGGCCCATTTGTCCTTGAGCGTCCGCTGCCAATCGACAATCAGCCTGCCCATGGCCCCTTTTTCGGCGGCGCGGGCGCGATAGGCGGTTGCCGCGGGAAGGTAATGCTCCTGCGTGTATTGGCGGACCGCGCGATTGGCCGAGAATTGGGGCGTCAAGCGGGCCATGCTCTGGCGAATTCGCGCGACCCAGGCGGTGGGGATGCCGTCGGGATCGCGGGCATAAAACTCCGGCACTACCTGCCGTTCCAGCAAATCATAAAGCGTGCCGGCTTCGGCTGCATCCCAGGCGGGATCATCTCCGTGCTCCTGGCCGTCTCCCAAGGCCCAGCCCACTTCCGGCGTGTACGCTTCGGCCCACCAGCCATCCAATTCCGATAAATTGAGCCCGCCGTTGACCAGCACCTTCATCCCGCTGGTCCCGCTGGCTTCCCAAGGCCGGCGCGGCGTGTTGATCCAGACGTCCACGCCCTGGACCAGACGCTCGGCGAGCAGCATGTCGTAATCACTGAGGAATACCACGCGCCCGCCGACCTCCGGCCGCCGAACAAAATGGATCCACTCCCGGACCATGGCCTGGCCCGTGGCGTCGCTGGGATGGGCCTTGCCGGCAACGATAAGCTGCACCGGCCGCTGCGAATCCGACACCAGGCGAAGCAGGCGGTCCGAATCGTACAGCAACAGGTTCGGTCTTTTGTACGCCGCGAATCGCCGCGCAAAACCAAGCGTCAGCGCATTGGGATCAAGCACATGTTTCGCGCGATCGATCTTATCCGACGACGTGCCTGAAACGGCCAATTGGGGCGGCAACCGTCGCCGCACGTATTCAACCAACTCGCGGCGCGCCGTAGCGCGGCATTGCCAAAGCTCGTCGTCAGGCATTCGTCGAATGTCGCGCTCAAGGTTTTCGGTTTCACCCATCCAGCGTTCTTTACCGGCGAACTTGGTCCAGAGATCGTCTGCCTCGGCCGAATCCCAACTGGGCGTGTGGACGCCGTTGGTTACGTATCCAACCGGAACCTCATCCAGCGGCCAGCGCGGAAACAACGATGAATGAATCTGCCGGCTCACCGCGCCATGCAGCCGGCTCACCCCATTAACGGCGCCGCTTCCGCGAAGCGCCAGGTAGGCCATGTTGAAGTATTCCGAGGAATCGTTCGGATTGGCCCGGCCCAGAGCAAGCAGTTCCTGCAGCGAAATGTGCAACC
>JBEKIV010000085.1:0-14406 GCA_050011595.1 Tepidisphaeraceae bacterium | reverse complement strand
TTCGGGAACTTCCGTCGCCTCGTGGTACGTTATGAAAGAAACATCGCGATGTACGCCGCATTTTTCCATGTGGCCTGCGTCCTGATTACCCTGAGACGGTTTTGAAACCGCTTCTAGTCATTTGTCATTAGTCATTTGTCATTAGTCATTGGTCACTTGTTGAACGCCGCCTCGACCTCGAAATCCAATGACAAATGACTAATGACCAATGACTAATGACCAATGACTAATGACAAATGACCATGCGTTGGCTTTGGATCGACAAGTTCATCGAGTTCACGCCCAGGACTTCCGCCCTTGCGATGAAGAACGTATCCCTGGCCGAAGAGCATTTGCACGATCTTTTCCCGGCGTTTCCGATCATGCCGCACACGCTCATCATCGAGGGGATGGCGCAGACGGCCGGAATTCTCGTGGGAGAGGCCCGCAATTTTTCGGAGAAGGTGATCCTCGCCAAGATCGGCCGGGCGACGTTTCACCGGCTCGTGCGGCCGGGGGACAGGCTCTACTATTTCGCCCGAATCGAGCAGCTCAACGAAACCGGCGCTTCGATCAGCGGAATCGTTCGCAACGGGCCGGACGCATCCTCCCCGCTCGTCGCCGAAATCGACCTGATGTTCAGCCATATCGACAAGAACCTGGCCGGCGCCGCGTTTCCCGAGCATAATTTTGTTTTCACGGACCAGTTCAAGGATTTGCTCAAGACCTATCGCTCCGGGGCGGACATTCCGTTATAGAAGTGCTATGCGGCGCGTGGTTGTCACCGGCATCGGCATCATTTCCCCCCTGGGAATCGGCAGCAAAGCCCATTGGGAAGCGCTGCTGGCCGGCCAGGCGGGCGTGCGGCCAATCACCTCCCTCGATCCGGGCGGATTTGCCACGCACATCGCAGGCGAAGCGCCCGCCTACAAAATCGCCGATTTCGTCCCCCGCACCTACCGCAAGGCGACCAAGGTCATGGCCCGTGACATCGAATTGGCCATCGTCGCCGCCGATGACGCATTTAAGGATTCCGGCTTGCAGTCCCACGCATACACCGAGACTCCCAATTTCGACGGAAGACGATTCGGCTGCAACATCGGCGCGGGCCTCATCAATGCCGAATTGAACGAACTGACCGCCGCCATGAACACCGCCCGTTCCCCCTCCGAGCCGAATCGCCTCGACATGGCCCGTTGGGGAAAGGACGGCATGACCCAACTCACGCCGCTTTGGCTATTGAAATATCTGCCCAACATGCTGGCCTGTCACGTCACGATCATTCACCAACTGAAAGGCCCGAGCAACACCATCACCTGCGCCGACGCCAGCAGCCATCTGGCTATCGGTGAAGCCTTCCGCACGATTCAGCGCGGCAATGCCGACCTGGCCATCTGCGGCGGGGCTGAAAGCAAGGTCAACGAAATGGGCCTTCTGCGTCACGGGCTGCTCAAGCGTCTCAACGAAACGCGCAACGATTCGCCCGCCCAAGCCGTTCGCCCCTTCGACGCCGACGCCGCTGGAACGGTCCTGGCCGAAGGCGGCGGATTGCTCATCCTCGAAGAATATGAAAGGGCCCGCTCCCGAGGGGCCAAAATCTACGCCGAGCTCGTCGGCTTCGCCGCCACCCAGGATAGTTACAAGGTCACGGAACCCGATCCGACCGGCCGGAGCTACGCCCGCGCCATCACCGGGGCCTTGAAAGACGCGGGGTTGTCCGTCGCCGACGTCGACCTGCTGATTCCAAACGGTTTGGGAATTCCCCTTCACGACCGCGCCGAACTGGCCGGACTGAAATTGGCCTTCGGATCGCGTCTGCCGGCCGTGCCGATGGCTTTGACCAAAGCCCAGACCGGCAGCCTCGCCGCCGGCAGCGGCGTTGAGGCCGGCACCACCGCCCTGGCGATTCATCACGGTAAAATCCCGCCTTCCGTGAATACGATCAAACCCATAGAAGCCGCGGGATTGAACGTCTCGCCCCAAACCCGAGACGCGAAAGTCCGCGTAGGCGTCAGCAGCGTCTACAGTCTCGGCGGGCAGAACGCGGCGCTGGTGTTCAGGGCAATTCCCGTTTCGTAACGAAAGAGATCATCATGAATCGCGTCGTCATCACTGGGTTGGGCTGGGTCACGCCGATGGGGCATTCCATCGAGACGGCATGGAAGCGGCTGCTCGCCGGCGAGTCGGGGATATCACGCACCACGATCTTTGACGCGGCGACGTTTCCCACCAGCATCTCGGCCGAGGTGAAGGATTATCGGCTGGCGGATTTCATCGGCGATCCGGGCGCTCACGCCGGCGCGGGCCGCAACACGCAATTTGCTCTGGGCGCGTGTCAGCAGGCCTGGAAATCGGCGGGTTTGGACAACGCCCGCCTCGATCTCGACCGTGTGGGAATCTATCTGGGCAGCGGCGAAGGTTCCCTTGATTTTGACGCCTACACCACCGCCGCCCTGGCGGCGTGGAACGCCCAAACCGGCGCCGTGGACGATCTCAAATGGGCCGAAGTCGCGTTTGAGCGGATGAACGTGGTGCGCGAGTTGGAGCAGGAACCCAACATGCCACTGTCTCACCTGGCCCTTCTCACCGGCGCCCGCGGCCCGGCGCTCAATTGCCTCACCGCCTGTGCCGCCAGCACCCAGGCCATCGGCGAAGCCACTGAAATCCTCCGCCGCGGCGATGCCGACGTCATGATCGGCGGCGGCGCACATAGCATGATTCATCCGTTCGGCGTGACGGGATTCAACCGCCTCACCGCCCTGTCCACCGCAAATGAAAACCCCTCGCGCGCCAGCCGCCCGTTTGACGCCCAGCGCGGCGGATTTGTGCTGGGCGAGGGGGCCGGCATGGTGATCCTCGAAACGCTTCAGCACGCCCAGAATCGCAACGCGCCGATCCTGGCTGAAATCGTCGGTTATGGCTCGACCGCCGACGCTTTCCGTATTACCGATCAGCATCCCGAGGGCGAAGGCGCCATCGTCGCCATGAAAGAGGCGCTGGCCGATGCCGGCCTGACTCCCAAGGACATCCAATACATCAACGCTCACGGCACCGGAACGCGCGAAAACGACGGCAACGAAACCGGCGCCATCAAGGCCGTCTTCGGCGATTTCGCCAGGAAATGTCCGGTCAGCAGCATCAAGAGCATGATGGGTCATCTCATCGCCGCCGCCGGGGCCGTCGAATTGATCTGCTGTGTTCTGGCCATCCGTGATAACGTGCTTCCGCCGACGATCAACCTGGAACATTCCGATCCCGAATGCGATTTGGATTACGTCCCCAACAAGGCCCGCCCCGCCAAGGTCGATGTAGCCATGTCCAACAGCTTCGGTTTCGGCGGCCAGAATGACACGATCATCGTCCGACGGTTTGGCGCGTAATTCCTTAACCGGCGAACCGAAATCCGTGCAAGGGGCCGCTCTCAGGCTCGAAAGCCCGCGGATGGCAATCCGTGGGATTTATTAGAGTATATTCTATTAATCCGGTAGGAATAATTGTATTTTGCGCTCCTCTAGGTTATATGTTAAAGATATCTGGAGTGCGTGCTCAACCCTTGCTATTCTCGCTTGTTGCCCTCTTCGGTCTACTTGTCGGCTGCGGTAAGAGCCAAACCGAATCCTCGTCAGCTCAGGCATCTCCCCCCCTGGCGGAGGTCCGCCTCGGGTATTTTGCCAACGTCACCCATGCCCAAGCAGTGCTGGGGGTTTCTTCCGGCGAATTACAGACAGCCTTGGGGCCGACCCATCTAGCGACCAAGGTATTCAACGCCGGGCCGGAACTGATCGAAGCGATGAATGCCGGAGCCGTGGACGTGGGCTATGTGGGTCCTGGCCCAGTCCTGGCAGCACACGTCAACAGCCGGGGGCAGGCCGTCCGCGTCATCAGCGGATCGGCGGCCAATGGCGTGGTCATCGTCGCTTCAAAAGATTCGCAGATACAGTCCATGTCCGATTTGAAAGGCAAGCGGATCGCCACCCCGCAGCTTGGCAATACGCAGGATGTCTCGGCCCGGCATTATGTCACGGCCGTCCTGGGCCAGCCGGATGCCAGCAACGTCAAGGAAGTCCGCAACAGCGAGCAGAGCGGGATGATGGTCCGCGGCCTCATCGACGCCGCCTGGGTCCCGGAGCCGTGGGGAGCACGGCTGATAAGCGAAACCGGTGCGGTCCTCATCGGCGAGGAAAAAGACCTCTGGCCCGATCGCGAATTTTCCCTGACCGTCGTTGTCACCACACCCGCGTTTCTCGCCGCGCATCCCGAAGTCATTGAGAAGATCCTGTCCGTGCATCACCAGTGGACGCAGCGATTGAACCTCGATCCCCTGCACTACGCCGATCAGCTCAACGACGCCCTGGCCGCTCTGGGGGGCAAGAAGCTTCCAGCCGCCGTGATCCGCGGCGCGCTGCGGCGGACCCGATTCACCGATGATCCCCTGCCCAAGACCTTCTCGACGATGGAGCATTGGTCGCACGACCTGAAATTCATCAACTCGACTCCGGAACTTACCGATTTGTTTGAAACGGATATCATAGGCAAACTGGAAAACACACAGGCGGCTTCGCAGCCGTAGGCGGCCGGGAGCCGGCTTTTCAATCCATGTTCTTCAACAACGGCCGATCGACGAATCCGAAGAAACCCCCGGTTGCCGGTCGGCTGACGCTGGACCGCGTCTGCAAGCGATTCGCCAAGTCCGAGCATGCCGCGATTGAGAACATCACGCTCGATTGCCGGCCGGGCGAGTTTGTTGTGGTCGTCGGACCCAGCGGCTCCGGCAAGAGTACGCTCCTGAACATCGCCGCCGGAATGACCCATCCGGACAGCGGAACCGCATCCCTCGACGGCGTCCCCATCACCGCGCCGGGACCCGAACGGGCCATGGTCTTTCAGGACCATGGACTGTTTCCCTGGCTGACCGCCGCCCAGAACGTCGAATTCGGATTGAAGATGGCCGGCGTCCCGCCCTCGGAGCGATCCGATCGCGTCGCCGATGCGCTGCGGATGGTCCATCTCGAAAGCAGTTCGGAGAAACTGGTGCACGAATTATCCGGCGGAATGCGGCAGCGCATCGCCATCGCCCGGGCACTGGTCATGAACCCCGCCGTGTTGCTGATGGATGAGCCTTTCGCCTCCTTGGACGCCCAGACCCGCACCCTCCTGCACCATCAGCTTCAAACCCTCTGGGGTCAAACCCAGAAAACCATTCTGTTCGTGACCCATTCCGTAGGCGAGGCGGTCCGTCTGGCCGACCGCATCATTGTGTTCAACACCCGTCCCGGCCGAATTCGCAAGGAAATTTGCGTCCAACTGGCTCATCCCCGAATATTCGACAGCCCGGACATCAACGAGCTGGCCAAGCTGGTCCGCAAAGAGATCGAACAAGAGGTCAATCGTGTCAACGCCCTGGCGGCAGAAGATTCGTGGCGGCCTGAAGAGACTGCTGATTTGGGTACTTTTGCTGACGACGTGGGAAGCGGCATATAGGATCGACGTCCATTGGAAGCCGTTCATTTTCCCGGCGCCGAGCCACGTGCTGGATTCGATGCTGGCCATGCTGGGGATTCCATCCGGATTCGGCGAGCGCCTGCATCCCGGCTGGCCGGCGCCTCTTGAAACGGAGCCGAATCAGCCGCCCCTGGCGTGGCGAATCGTTCACAGCCAACTGATCGGCGCCAATCTCGTCAGCGCCATTCGTCTGATCGTGGGATTCTCCATCAGTGTCCTTCTCGGCGCCGGTCTCGGCACCGCCATGTGGCGATGGTCGGCGCTCGACGAATTTCTTCGCCCGGCATTTCTCGGATTGCAAACGCTCCCCAGCGTCTGCTGGGTGCCGCTGGCCGTTCTGGTGTTCGGATTGAACGAGACCGGAATCCTGTTCGTGCTGGTGATGGGCAGCACGTTTGGCATCTCGATTTCCATGCGTGACGGCCTGCGGGCCATCCCGCCCCTCTATCGCCGAGCCGGTTTGATGATGGGCGCCCGCCGCTGGCGGCTCTACCGTTACGTTCTGTTCCCCGCCAGTCTCCCCGCATTGGCCAGCAGCCTGCGTCAGGGTTTCAGCTTCGCCTGGCGCTCGCTGATGGGAGCCGAGTTGATCCTCGCCGCCGACCGCCAGGGCCTGGGGTACCTCCTGGAACTGGGCCGCGACAACGGAATAATTTCCCAGGTCGTCGCCGTCATGATTGTGATGGTCATCATCGGCATGCTCGCCGACCGCCTGGCGTTTGCGCCTCTGGAAAGACGAGTGCATAATCGCTTTGGATTGGGCGCGGCGGGATAATGCCGCAAATCCGCTATGCCGCATCCGCGACGATCCGCATCGCCGGCTCTTCCCCGTCACTTGACCGATATTCCGGAACGCACCGGCCCAGAACCTCCACGATTTGCCGATGGCTCGCACCGGTCACGCAGCCTAGCTTTTCCATCATTTGTTCGACCTGTTCCGGGCTGGCTCGGGGAAGCTGCCAGACGCGGATTTTCGGATGGCTCGTCGGCCGCGTTTGCTCGCCCGGGCAGGCCAGTTCCTCGTATAGTTTTTCGCCCGGGCGGATGCCGGTGAATTCGATGGCGATGTCTTTCCCCGGCTTGAGGCCCTGGCGGCGGATCATTTCCCGGGCGAGGGACAGGATTTTCATCGGTTTGCCCATGTCGAGGATGAAAATCTCCCCGCCGCGGCCGATCGCGCCCGCCTGCATAACGAGTTGGCTGGCCTCGGCAACCGTCATGAAATACCGTTTCATGTCGGGGTGGGTCACGGTCACGGGCCCGCCCGCTTCGATTTGTTTGCGGAAGATCGGGACTACGCTGCCGCTGCTGCCCAGCACGTTGCCGAACCGCACCGCGACGAATCGCGTGCGGCAATCCTGGGTGTTCAGAGATTGGACATACAACTCGGCGCAGCGCTTGGTGGCGCCCATGACGCTGCTGGGGTTCACCGCCTTGTCCGTGCTGACCATCACGAACGCCGCGGCGGCGCTGGCGCGCGCGGCATCGGCGACCGTTCTGGTGCCGAACACGTTGTTCTTGATCGCCTCGCCTGGGTTAATTTCCATCATCGGAACGTGCTTATGCGCGGCGCAGTGGAAGATCACCTGCGGCTGATGTTGCTCGAAAACCTGTGCAATCCGCCGCCCGTCGCCGATGTCGGCTATCACGGGGACCATTTGGGCCCCCACCCATCGATGCCGCAGCTCGCGGTCGATTTCGAAAAGACTATTTTCCGCCTGATCCAGCAGGATCATTCGCCGCGGGCAGAACTTCATCGATTGCCGGCAGATTTCCGAGCCGATGCTCCCGCCCGCGCCGGTGACCAGCACGTCCTTGCCCGCCAGGAATCGCTGCAATTCCGGGGTATCGAGGCTCACCGGCCTGCGGCCGAGCAGATTGTCCAATTCCGAACTGGGGGATTCCTTTTGCCGGGGTTTGGGCAACAGAGCGCGCGGTTTCTTCAGTCCGCTTGTGGGCATGGCGATATGAGTCAATTATCGGCAAAAAGGATTGCAAGCGATTAGATATTCTCGGACGTTGACATACAATCGCCCGAATGTCCGTCCGATGGATGCGATTGGTATTTCTGCTCGCCGCATGGGGACTGGTTGCATGCGGGTCGCATTCCGCGCCGCCGTCCGTCCCGGCAACGGGGCCGACAACCCCTTCGGCCTCGGCCGGGATTTCCGCCGGCGCCCCGCCGATGACGGATGCCGATCCCAAGGATACGCTGCCTTATCTGGCCAGCGATCAGTTGCAGGGCCGGGGCGTGGGCTTGCCGGGGCTTGATGCCGCCGCGCAGTTCATCGCCGGGGAATTCGCCGCCGACGGCCTGCGGCCCTTGCCGGGCGAGGCGGATTTCTTCCAGCCGTTTGATTACACGACCCAGGCCGGCCCCGGCCCCAAGACGGCGTTGGCGATCGGATCGCGGAGCCTGGCGCTGGACACGGATTATTTGCCGATGCGCTTTTCCCTCGAGGAGCGATTCGCCGGGCCGGTGGTCTTCGCCGGATACGGCGTCAGCGCCCCCGAAGTCGGTTACGACGATTACGACGGCATCGACGTTAAGGGCAAAGTCGTGGTGGTGATGCGTTATGAGCCGATGGACGCGCGAAGCCAAAGCCGGCTGGCGCCGCGCTCGGACGCATCGGGATGGTCCGATCATGCGACGTTCAGCGCCAAGGCGAAAGCCGCGGCCGACCACGGCGCGGCGGCGCTGCTCCTGGTCAACCTGCCGGATTCCGAGCCGGATTTGCTCATCCCATTTTCCGGCACGTTCGCCGGGCCGTCGACAATTCCCGTTCTCCAGATCAAGCAGGCCGTCGCCAACCGGCTTCTTGCCGCCGCCGGCGCGGCCGATTTGAAGACGCTGCGAGATCAGATCGACGCGGAGTTCAAACCGCGGTCCATGGAACTCAAGGACCAGACCGTATTCGGCCAGGTGCAGATTGACTCCATGACCGCCCACGGGACGAACGTGATGGCCGCCCTGCCCGGAACAGGACCCAACGCCGATGAGTTTGTGGTGGTGGGCGCCCATTACGATCACCTGGGTTTGGGACGGCTGGGCGGTATGTTCGGTCCGCCGGGAAGCATCTATCATGGCGCGGACGATAACGCCTCGGGAACGGCCACCGTCCTGGAGTTGGCGTCGCGCCTGGCGCACGCCCCGCCGCCGACAAGGACGATCGTTTTCATCTGTTTCACCGCCGAAGAGGAAGGTTTGATCGGCTCGCAGTATTTCATCAAGCATCCGCCGGTATCGTTGGACAGAATAGTGGCCATGGTCAACCTGGACATGGTCGGGCGGATTCGCCAACAGACGCTCTACGTCGGCGGGCAGGGCACCGCCAAGGATTTTGATGCCATCCTCGGTCAGGCGGACATGGATTCGCCCCTGAAGCTCAAGAGCATCGGACGCGGCGGAATGGGGCCGAGCGATCACATGTCATTCGCCCAGCGGCGCATCCCGGTCTTGTTCTTTTTCAGCGGAATCCATGCCGACTATCACCGCCCCACCGACGTCGCGGAAAAGATCAACCAGGAGGGCATCGGAGAGGTCGCGGATTTCACCGCCAAGGTGCTGGCCGGCCTGACCAGGATGCCGCGCGATCCCTACCTCGTGGAGGCGGACAGGGATTCGATGCACTTGTTCGGAAGCCCGGATTTCGGACCCGGTCCGGAGCGACGCGTCATCCTGGGCGTGATTCCCGACTATGCGTCGCAGGAATCGCGCGTCGGCGTCTTGATTTCCGGCACCACCCCCGGTACCCCCGCCGACGCCGCCGGATTGCGCCAGGGCGATCTCCTCGTACAGTTCGGAAAGCTAAAACTGGAAAACCTGATGGACCTGACCCAAGCCCTGGCCGGTTGCAAGCCCGGCGACAGGATCACCATCAAACTCATTCGCGGAACACAAACCCTCTCCTTCGACGTGACGCTCGCCGAACGAAGAGGATAGGAAAAGAAATGCCCGACCAATCGACCCACATCGGAATCGTCATCGTGGATCACGGCTCCCGCCTTGCCGAGAGCAATCGCATGCTGGAGGAATTGGCGTCGCTCTTTGCAACGCGATTCGCCCAGGAATACGCCGTGGTGGAACCGGCCCACATGGAAATTGCCGAGCCGTCGATCGCGACCGCATTCGACCGCTGCGTCCAACGCGGCGCCAAGCGCGTCGTCGTTTGTCCATTTTTCCTCGGCCCCGGAAAGCACTGGACTCAGGATATCCCCCGGCTGACGGCCAACGCCGCGGCGAAACATTCCGGCGTGGCCTATCACGTCACCCAGATGCTGGGAATCGACGACCTGATCCTCGATCTTCTGAACAAGCGCGTGCAGCACTGCCTGGGCCAGCAATACGAATGCGAAAATTGCCGCGGAACCCCGCGGGCAGGCTGAGATCGGCCGACCAATGGACCCTCGCATCAGCATCATTACTCTGGGCGTCAAAGATCTGGAAAGATCACGGCGCTTTTATCGCGATGGACTGGGCTTTCCCACCACGCGGACGGCGCAGGCGGGAATCATTTTTTTCCAAACCAAGGGCATCTGCCTGGCACTTTATCCATACGATAAGCTGGGTGAGGATGTGTCCGGGCAACTTCCCGGCCCACGTTCGAAGTTTACCGGAATCACGCTGGCCCATAACGTGCGCACCAGAGAGGAAGTCGATCAAATCCTGGAACAGGCGCGCCGCGCCGGGGCGAAGATCGAGAAGTCGGCCCAAGATACGTTTTGGGGCGGATACCACGGATATTTCTCCGATCCCGACGGATATCTCTGGGAAATCGCGTGGGGCGCCTTCGAGTTTCGCGAGGACGGGTCGCTTGTGATTACCTGAATGCACGACCGCTAAGCGTTCGACCTTCGGTCCAAAGCCGCGCCGATGGCTATCCCGCGGTCTTCCAAACCTATAATGCTCAGATGCCAAACGACCAAACCGCCCCCATCGACCCCGCCGTTCGAATCGGACACGTCCATTTGAAAGTTTCCGATCTGGACCGTTCGCTGGCGTTCTATTGCGGCGTACTCGGATTCCAACTCACGCAGCGCATGGGCCGCGGCGCGGCGTTCATATCGGCCGGGGGTTATCACCATCACATCGGCCTGAACACCTGGGAAAGCCTCGGCGCCCCCCCGCCGCCGGCGCGTTCGACCGGGCTTTATCATTTGGCGATTCTCTACCCCACCCGCTCCCTGCTTGCCGATGCCCTCCGCCGGCTGATCGCGGCTGGGATTTCCCTCCAAGGGGCCGCGGATCACGGCGTTAGCGAGGCGCTCTATCTCCGCGACCCCGACGCCAACGGCGTGGAGCTTTACTGGGACCGCCCCCCCGACCAATGGCCGCGAACGCCCAGCGGCAGCCTGGCCATGTTCACCCGGGAATTGAATTTGGATGATTTATTGGCCGCCGCCCCGCCTGCAAACACGTGATCGTTCATCGCCCGCCGCGCCGCCTTCACCCAACCTGCCGAACCTGGATGGTATCGACGATTTTGCCGTGAGCCAGCACGTTCGTGATCACGACGAGCCACGTCCCCTCGTCGCACCAATCCCTTCGCTTGAGGTACGCCAGCGCGTTGAGAATGGTTTCCTCGGGGTCCTGACTGAACTGCATCAGGAACGGCTCGACGCCCCAGGGCAGGAGCAACTGCCGGAAAAGGGCCTCGTCATCGGTAAAGGCATAAATCGGCACGCCCACGGCCCGCAGGGCGGCCAGGGTGTAGGCGAGGAATCCACTCCGGGTGAACACCACAATCCCGGATTTGCCCAACTGCTGCGCCAGCAACGCCGCGGAACGCAGCATCTTCGCCTTCGGCTCCGTCAACTTGACCGCCTCGTTCATTGCGCGTTTTTCGCTCGGCTCGATCGTCTTGACGATGTTCTTCATCACCTCGACGCACTCCAGCGGATACAGACCCGTCGTCGTCTCGCCGGAAAGCATGACCGCATCCGCCCGCTCCCGCACGGCCGTGGAAATGTCGGAAATCTCCGCTCGCGTCGGCATGGGCGCGGAGATCATCGATTCCAACAGATGCGTGGCAATGATGACCGGCCGGCCTTCCGTCAGGCACAACTCCACGATCCGCGTCTGCACCAGGGGAAGCGTGTGATAATCCACCTCGATGCCCAGGTCCCCGCGCGCCACCATGATGGCGTCGGCCGCCTTGACGATGCCCTCAAGGTTGCGCAATCCGCCCTGATCTTCAATCTTGGCGATGATGCGCGCCTTGGAAGAGAGATGATCGAGCAAAGCGCGAAGGACCAAAACGTCGTCCCTGCGCCGAACGAACGAGAGCGCCACAAAATCGATCCCCGCCGCGACGCCGGCGCGAATGTCGCGCTCGTCCTTTTCCGTCAATGACGGAAGGTTCACGTCCACCCCGGGCAAATTGATGTGGCGACGCGAG
The DNA here is from genome assembly GCA_050011595.1 of Tepidisphaeraceae bacterium. Taxonomy (GTDB): domain Bacteria; phylum Planctomycetota; class Phycisphaerae; order Tepidisphaerales; family Tepidisphaeraceae; genus PALSA-1353. Next base: position 2,527 of record JBEKIV010000085.1, on the reverse strand, counting down.
CCCAGCTTGCCCGGCGTCAGCACGCGACACCGGACGTGCTCGGCATCTTTGTCAACGACTTCCAGGCGGATCAGCCCACTGTCGAGCAGGACCGTCGCGCCGACGTTCACGTCCGTTGGAAACCCCGGATAGTTGACGCTGACCCCGCGAACCCCGCCGGTGGGCGACGTGGTGAAAAACTCGAAAGCATCTCCGGCTTTCAATTCGATCGCTTCCGAGACGACACCGGTCCGGATTTCCGGTCCTTTCACGTCCATCATGACCGCGACGTGACGCTGCACTTCATGGGAAACGTCGCGGAGGCGTTTGACCAGGGACGTCACCCATTCGTCGGAGCCGTGCGCCATGTTCAGGCGGATCACGTCGACGCCGGAGACGATGAGTTGCTTGAGCTTCTCGGAACTCTCGGTGGAGGGACCGACCGTCGCGATGATCTTGGTATGCCGATAATAACCGCGCATTTTTGTTTGTCCGTTTCGGACCGCGCGGTTGGTTCCCACAGTCAACCCAGAAGTGTAACAGCCCGTCGCAGGTTGGCAAACTGAAAAGCTATTCCCCCGCTTCCGCCGTAGCGGCCGAGCCGCCGGCACTCGATCCGGAATCGTCGATAATCGACGTTTCAATCGCCGGCACCGCCGCGCTGCCGATCCCGGCCGCCATCAGCCGATGCGCAAATCCTTCCGCCTGATCGACCTCCCCGTGAACGATCCAACCCGCCGTTTGTTTTCCAAGCGTCGGCTTGAGGAATCGCAGCAGCTCGTCCCCGTCCGCGTGGGCACTGAGCCCGTGAATGGTGCGGACCTGGCACTTCACGTCATACCACCGGTCGAGTATCCGCACGCGCTTCTGGCCAGCCTGCAATCGTCGGCCCAGCGTGTCCGCGGGAATGTACCCGGTGAAAACCACCAGATTGTGCGGGTTTTCAACGCCTTGCGAAAGATGGTGAAGAATTCGCCCAAACTCGCAGGTGGGGCTGGAGGCGATGATAACGCACGCGCCGGCCTGGCTGTTGATTCGCTTGCTGTCGATGGAGGAGGACGCGAACGTGACGCGCGACATCCCGAACAGATCGCGCTTTCCGATGGCCCGGCGCGTTTCGTCGTCGTAATACTCCGGGAACTGGCTGTGGATTTTGCTGATCTCCACGCCCATCGGGCTATCCACGAAGATCGGAATTTCCGGGATTTGCTTCTCCTGAACGTATCGCTGGATATACCAAAGAACCGTTTGCGTCCGGCCGACCGCATAGCTGGGCAGCATCAGACGGCTCTTACGCTGAATGCAGAATTTCACCGCGTCGAGAAGCTGCGGGCCCACTTGCTCCATCGGCTCGTGCTTGGCATTTCCGTAGGTACTTTCCGTAATGAGATACTCCGCGGGAATTGGAATCGCCTGCGGATCGCGGAGGATGGGCGTGTCGTACCGGCCGACGTCGCCGGTAAACAGCACGGAGCGCGATTGCCCGCCTTCCGTCCATTCAATCAGAACGTACGCCGAGCCGAGAATGTGCCCGGCGTCGAAAAACCTAAAGCTGACGCCTTTCCCCAGATCGGTTTTTTCCCCGTAGTCAACTCGCCGCATGAGATTCAAAACCGCGGGAACGTCCTGCGGCCTGTACAGAGGCGTCAGCGCCGGCTCGCCCGAGCGGCGGTTCAGGTACTCGATGTCCTCCATTTGAATCATCGCCGAATCGTTCAGAACGATCCTCGCCACCTCCGCCGTGGCCGGCGTGCAATAAATCGCGCCCTTAAACCCCGCGCGCGTGGCCACCGGCAGTTTGCCGCAATGGTCCAGGTGCCCATGCGACAGAATGATCGCATCGGCACTTGCGACGTCGGCCGGAAGACGTTCGTTGATTCGCCGAGCCTCGTCGCGCGAGCCCTGATACAAGCCCATGTCGAGGAAAATTCGCAAGCCGTTCATTTCCAGCAGATGGCTCGATCCCGTGACGGTGCGGTCGGCGCCGCAGAATTGGATGCGCATGAAAAGAAGTCTATCATATGATTACCGCCAAGGCGTGAAGGCCGCGAAGCGAACGCAGACGTCCCCACACACACCCCAATCTTCATCCAACCAAGCCTCAACCATGCCCGGCGCTCGCCCACTCTTCGCCCTCATTTCCGCGGCCACCGCCGATCCTCCCCGCTGGGTTCCTTCCACGCGAGCAGCCACACCCTCATTCAATCAACGGCGCCAACCCATCTGGCCAGGTCAATCCCCCCGACATGCCTCTCCAAAAAAAATATTTCCAAAAAATCCGTCGATTTCCAAAAATGCGTACAATCCTTTCACCTCCCGGCTATAGAGATAGAGGACACTGCTTTTTTGCTCCACTATCTACTCGCTTCTCCTTTCTCGCCCAGCGCCGCCCCAAAAGCGATGTCGCGAAAAATGGGACATTTGGGCACTGCCATTCGGCACGGGGTTCGCGTAATGCAGATTCTTGCGCTTGCGCTGGGGTGAACTCTATGTCATGCTGGCGGCTGTGACAGATGTCGATCCCTCACAGGTCCATCTCAAACTGCTG
>JBEKIV010000084.1:0-14439 GCA_050011595.1 Tepidisphaeraceae bacterium | reverse complement strand
ATTTCCCCGCCGCGCGGCAACAGGATGATCCGCCAGCGAAATAGATTCACCGGCGGCAAACAGTACGGCGCCGGCTCGGACTGAACGTACAGAATGGGGTTTTGGGAGGCGGCCGTCAGGCGTCCGTCGATTTCCGCGGCCGCCCGCATGCGCGAATCGTCCGATGATGAATCACGTAGAAACCCGTGCTCGTAAGCCGCCCCATGAACGGCAGCGAGCACAACCAGGATCACTCCCGCAACGGCTCGAAGCGACGATGGGCCGTTAAATCGCGCCAGGGCGAAGAACGCCGCGAGCATCAAGGCGGTATCGGCGAACACCGCGAATCGGGCATACTCGCCCGGCTTGTTCGCGGCAAACAGCGCGAAATCGATCAGAACGATCGCGGCCGGCGCGGCCAGCAGCCAGCCGATCCGCTGGATGGATTCGCTCCGCCTGAGCACCAGCACCACGGCGCTCAGTGCGCTGAGGATCGCCAGCGGCCAGGACATCCCCGCCGCGACGAGAACCGCGGCATGAACAAATCTCGATCCCGAGCCTCCGCCCGGATACATCGCGCGGGTGTTGGCAAAATTGGATTGAAGCACCGCCCGGTCGCCGGCCAGATGAATGGCGACGTAGGGATTGGCGGCAAAATAAATCGCGGCCGAGATAAGCAGCCCGACGATGCAAACCGCCGCGAATCGCCCGGCCCGGTCGCGGCGCATCACCGACATCGCCGGAAGAATCGCCAAAGCCGCAATGCCCCAAAGCACCATCCCCGCACTGGCGCCGCAAGCGACGGCCGTCCAGATGATCCATTTCCATCGCCCGGTCTGGACGTATTTCCCCGCGGCCAGCACGGCCAGCAGCATCAGCGCGGTCCCCGCGAGGTGCGGCTTGGCTTCGTGAGCCAGGTTCACCACCACGGGCATGCAGGTAAAACAGATTGCCGCCAGCGCGGGCAAAAGCAATCCACCGGCCACGCGGCGCACGATCGCGAACACCGCCAAGACCGCCACCAATCCCCACATCGCGGAAAGGGCGCGGCCCAGGATGTAAAACCGTCCGAAAACCTCGGGTGAATCGAGGTAATACGTCGGGTCGTCCGTCACCGTCACGTACCCCACCATCGACGCCGCCTTCACGATCGCCCCAAGCGGATAAATCCACAATCCGCCGTATTGATACAACTTCGGATCGAATTGGAAGTTGCCCGGATGCATCTTGGCCAAGGCGCGGAAGGAGATCATTTCATCCGGTTGATCGCTGTAAAGGCGATAGCGGCGCAGGATGCGGGCGCGGCTTGCGTCGTCCCGCGCGCTCGCCGCATCCAAATCGCCAAAATGTTTCCGGTTGTAATCCTCGAGGGCCAGATGCAGCTTCTTTTGCGCGGCCTCGGCGGCATCGCGCGCCCGATCAGCGGCTTTGTCATCATTGCCAAGACGCACGACGGCGTATCGGCGGTCGGCGGCATCCCTGGCGGCCACCAGTGCGGCCATCGCCCGATCGCCTTGTTGCACAAGCTGATCCGCGGTGGCGCCGTGGACATTCTCCAGTAGAGTCACGGGAATTGAGCGATCGGTGATGGGGTGAGCGGCGGCGTCGGCGGGGAGATTGGGGTTGTCATCCCAATCGCCAGCCAGCCGCTCGATGCCGACTCCCGTCAGGCGATAGGAATTCAGCGCCAGGGTGGCCGAATCCGGCCCGACGCCGAAGAGGACGGGATCGATCGCATGGGAGGGCAATCCCCAATCGATTCCCGCGCCGAAGACCACCGCCGCCAGAATGACCAGTCCCCCCGCCACGAGCCTCCGCCGAGACTTTTCGAGCATGGATAAGAGTGTAGAGATAATCCGCGTCTTGACCAGATTTCGCCGCGTCACTACTGTACCGGCCCGGCTTGCCCGCGGGGAAAATGCCCGCGGGCCGGCTTGTAAGCGGCGAGACATTGTGCAAAATGTCACAATATTTCCCGCGGAGCGTTTTGATGGCCAAGCAGGATGATTCCAAATGGGTCCGCCTGGCTGGCCTGGGAACGGAAATTGCCGTCGGCGCGGGTCTGGGCGCCTTGGTTGGAACCTGGATCGACCGCAAATTACATTGCGATCCGTGGGGCGTATTGATCGGGACGCTCCTTGGAATATCGGCCGGAATGTACCTGCTGATCAAAGAGGCGATCAACGCCAACAAGAATTGACCGCAAGCGAATTGAAATGAAGACGCTATTCATCATGCCGTTGGTCGTGGCGACGTTTTTCACGGCGGCGGTCGTGATCTTGGCCGTATGCGGGGTGCGCGTTGTCATCGGCGAGGCATTGACGGCCGGGACGATCTCGGCCGGCGCGGGGATTTTGGGGCTGGCTCCGATATTTGTGGGCCGCCAAAAAGACCCGGTCGGAACGATTCAACTGGCATTGGTTGGAACGGTGCTGCATCTGGCGGGCGCTATTGGATTCGCCGGAGCTGCCATCGCGATGCACATCGTCGCCGCGCGCCTGCCGTTCGTTGCCTGGCTTTTCGGGGGGTACTGGGTATCCCTGATTACTCTGATCTGCCAATTGCGCCGGATGTTGGTGACCGCGAGCGGCTTGGCGAAGGTGCAACAAACATGATGAGCACGATCCTCGCCGCCGTCGATCCGCTGGAGCACGTGGTTTCCCACCCGATGTTCGGGAACCACCTGACGTGGTTTACCAATCAGAGTTTCATGGCGCTGGTGGCGGGCGGGCTGATGCTGCTGATCTTCCCCCGGCTTTTTCCCCGCCCGGACAGTTCGGCGCCGACGGGGGCGAAGAATTTCTTCGAGTCGATCCTGGAATTCCTGCGGATTGAAGTCTTTCGACCGGCTCTGAAGGAACAGACCGATAGGTTCGTGCCGTTTCTTTGGACCGTTTTTTTCTTCATCGGTTTTTGTAACGTTCTCGGCTGCATTCCGTTCGCCGACTTTTTCGAGCTAATCAGCGGCGGACACATTCACCATCTCGGCGGCACGGCGACGGGCTCGATCAACACGACGGCGACGTTGGCGATCTGCGCGTTTTTCTTCATTCATTTTCACGGTATCGACACCGTAGCCCGCGCCCTGATGGATGGAACGTACGGCCACGGGCACCACCAGGAGCACAGCAGCAACGGCCACCCGCCGCACGAGGCGGCGATCGATCTGGAACACATGCGCGGCGAGGCGTTGCCGGCTGAACTGAACCCCGACCCGGATGCCCTGAACAGCCCCACGCGGCATTATCGCGACGACGAATTCCGGCTGCGTCCCGCCGAAACGGCCGCCGCCGATGTTTATGACCGGCAATTCAAGAAACTGACGCCGGCGATGGCGATTCTTCTGGCGGTGCCGTTGTATCTTTGGAATTTCGCGCCCCATCCGTTTAGGCCGCAGCCCGGCGAGTCCAAAGCCAAATGGTTCATGGACGTGCCGTTCTTTCTTTTTCTGCTGGTGCTGGAGCTGCTTGGGGCGCTGGTGAAACCGTTTGCGTTGTGCATGCGTCTGTTCGCCAACATGGTGGCGGGACACGCGGTTCTGGCGGTCTTGATCAGCCTGATCGTCGGGGTGCCGACGTTGCTGGGACAATTGGGCGTGGGGTTGGCGGCGGGCACGTTGGACGTGGCGATCCAGTTTCTGGAGCTTTTCGTGGCGCTCTTGCAGGCGTATATCTTTACTTTTTTGACGACGTTGTTTATCGCCAGCGCAGTGGCGCCCGAACATTAGAAATCTTGACGGACCTCCCCGGTTTAGCCGACGACCGGGCCTTCCCAAACAAAACGTCGGCATACATTCGGTTCGGGCAAGGCCCGGAAGGAAATCGTCATGCAGATGTTGAATCTTTTGGCGCAAGCGGCGCCGCTGATCTCCGACAAGGGAGTGGGGGTTGGCGGCGCGGCGATCGGATTTGGATTGGCCGCCATCGGCGCGGGCCGGGGCATCGGCCAAATCGGCGGGCAGGCGTGCGAAGGCATCGCGCGACAGCCCGAAGCCGCCGGACGCATCGGCACCAACATGCTGATCGCCGCCGCGCTGGTCGAAGGCGTGGCCTTCGGCGCGATCGTTTTCGGTTTTCTGTTGGCCCACGGCTTGTAAGTAAGCCGCCGCCGCCGGCTTCAACGCCGGCGACGGCTTTTTCCGGGATTGAGGCATCATGCCAATCACCATGCTCCTGGCAGACGGCGAATTGATTGACCCGAACCTCGCCCAGTCCATCTGGATTTTGGTGCTCTTTCTGGTCGTGGCGATCGTTCTGTACAAGACCGCCTGGAAGAACGTCCTGGTGGGACTGAAGGCGCGGGAGAATCGGATCCGGCAGGACATCGCCGACGCCGAAGCCGCCCGCGCCAAGGCGGAGGAAACGCTCCGGCAATACGACGCCCGCCTGGCCGGCGCCGAGGAGAAGGTGCGGGAAATCCTCGACCGGGCCGCCGTTGATGCCGAGAAGATCGCCACCAGCATCCGCATGAAGGCCCAGGTGGAGGCCGAGGATGCCAAGGAACGCGCCACCAAGGAAATCGACGCGGCGAAGAACACCGCGCTGACCGAGATTTATCAGCAGACCGCGGACCTGGCCACCAGCATCGCGGAGAAGATCGTTCGCCGGACCCTCAACGCCGACGATCAACGCGATCTGGTCAACCAGAGCCTCGAGCAATTCCAGAATGCCAGGCGGAACTGATTACCCATGCACAAGGACAATCAACAGTCTCCGCTGGCAACCGCCTACGCCGAAGCGCTGCTTCAGTTGGCCAACGAGGCCAACATCGCCGCGTCCATCGGCGAGGAACTGGGCGGGTTGCGGCAGATCATCGAAACCGACAAGCTGTTCGCGCAGTTGCTGGCCGATCCGGCCATCACCACCGAAGAGCGGGGCCAACTCCTGCACCGCGTTTTCGACGGGCGCGCTTCGACGCTGATGAGTCATTTTCTCGGCCTGGTCAACGAGAAGGGCCGGCTGGTTCTCCTGCCGGCGATCGCCGGCGCGTACGATGAATTGCTCGACCGGCAAGAGGGCATCGTTGAAGTGGACGCAACGGTCGCCCAGGGTCTGGGCGACGATCAGTTGGAGGCCGTCCGCCGCAAGGTCGGCGACGTGCTGAAACGCCAGGCGGTGGTCCATCAGAAGGTCGATCCGGCAATCATCGGCGGCCTGGTCCTTCGCGTGCAGGACCAGCTCATCGACGGCAGCGTCCGCGCACAATTGGCGGCCATGCGGCAACAGCTCCTGGCCGCTCGGCCGGTTTAGGAAATGATCATTGGTCATTGGTCATTAGTCATTGGTCATTGGTCATTTGCAAATGCAAGCATGAGTTGACTAATGACAAATGACCAATGACTAATGACTAGTGACCAATTGGAAAGAGAGTGAGTTAGATGGCCATCAACGTTTCTGAAATCACCAGCATCCTCAAGCGCGAGATCGCCGGGTTCGAACAGCGATTGCAAATCAATGAAGTCGGAACGGTCATCGACGTCGGCGACGGAATCGCCCGCATCTACGGTCTGCAAAACGCCATGGCCGGTGAACTGCTCGAATTCCAAAACGGCGCCATCGGGCAGGTGTTCAATCTCGAAGAAGATTCCATCGGCTCCGTGGTCTTCGGCGATTACCTCACGATCAGCGAGGGGGATTCCGTCAAAAGCACCGGCCGGCTGCTGGAAGTGCCGGTCGGCGATGCGGTCATGGGCCGGGTTGTGAACCCCCTGGGCCAGCCGCTGGACGGCGGCCCCGCCATCCAATCCAGCGAAACGCGCAAGATGGACATCGTCGCCCCCGGCATCGCCGAGCGCCAGCCCGTCAAGGAACCCCTCCAGACCGGCATCAAGGCGATCGACAGCATGATCCCCATCGGGCGCGGACAACGCGAACTGATCATCGGCGACCGCAAGACCGGCAAGACCGCCATCGCCCTGGATACCATCATCAATCAAAAAGGCGCGGGCGTGAAGTGCTTCTACGTGGCCGTCGGACAAAAGGAATCGTCCGTCGCGCAAGTGGTGGACGTGCTCAAGAGCCACGGCGCGATGGAATACACGACGGTCGTGGTCGCCGGCGCGGCCGACCCGGCTCCGATGCAGTACATCGCCCCCTACGCCGGCTGCGCCATGGCCGAATATTTCATGTGGAAAGGCCAGGCCACCCTCTGCATCTATGACGACTTGTCCAAACAGGCGGCGGCGTATCGGCAGCTTTCGCTGCTGCTGCGCAGGCCCCCCGGCCGCGAGGCGTATCCCGGCGACGTCTTCTATCTCCACAGCCGATTGCTCGAACGCGCCGTGAAGCTCAGCAGCGACAAGGGCGGCGGCAGCCTGACCGCCCTTCCCATCATCGAAACGCAGGAGGGGGAAGTTTCCGCCTACATTCCCACCAACGTCATCAGCATCACCGACGGACAGATTTACCTTGTTCCGGAATTGTTCTTCGCCGGCGTTCGCCCGGCCATCGACGTCGGCATCAGTGTCAGCCGCGTCGGCGGCAACGCGCAGAACAAGGCCATGAAAAAAGTCGCCGGCGGCCTCAAGCTCGACCTGGCCGCCTACCGGGAACTGGAGGCCTTCGCACAGCTTGGAACGGAATTGGACAAGGCCACCCAAAAGCAACTCGACCGCGGCGCTCGACTCGTGGAATTGCTCAAACAGCCGCAATTCAGGCCCATGTCCGTCGAGCAGGAAGTGATGGTCGTCTATGCCGGCACCCAGGGATTCCTCGACGATGTCCCCATTGGGCGCATCCAGGAGTTCCAGACCGCCTTGCTAGCCTTCGTTGACTCCAGCGCCGGGGATTTTCGCAAGGAGCTGGCCACCAAGGCGGAATTGACCAGGGATCTGGAAGCGAGGCTCAAACAAGCCCTCGGCGACTTCAAGTCCAGGATTTGGAAAAAATAATCCCCCTGGCCAAGACCCTTGGCATTCCCCTTGCTCGTTTTAGGGCGGCCTATAATCCTGGAGTGTTCCAAGGCCGATAGACGTGAAGTTGTGCATCGACGGAATAGTCCGCCCCGCTTTTGACCGATAATTCGATTTGCATACGATTTTAATTGGAAGAACTGTGAATATTTCCGCGTTTTCGACGTATAGATGTTGGAGAAAGCCGCGGAACCTATGTTGGGGAGCTTATTGAAATCCTGGAATGCCTCCCATCAGGAGGGGGGAGCATCTGCGATGAATACCGAGTCAGCCATCGACGGCCAATCCATGGACCGGCCCGAAAATGCCGTTCCCAGCCGTCTGTACGGCTATGAGATCATCGACTTCCTGGGCGAAGGGGCGGGCAGCGCGATCTATGCCGCCTCCGACCCGATTACCCACCAACTCTACGCCATCAAACACGTCGTCGTGAAGGTGGAAAAAGACCAGCGATTCATCGAGCAACTCGTCAACGAATTCGAAGTCGGGTCCAAGGTTTCGCATCCGGCGCTTCGCCGGTGCATCGACCTGAAAATCACCAAGCCGCTGCTGCGCAAGGCGACCGAGGCCGCGCTGGTGATGGAACTGGTGGAGGGAACCAGTTGCGAAACCCGCCCGCCAACCGACATGACCCTGCTGATGGACGTTTTCCACCAGACCGCCTCCGCCCTGGCGGCCCTGCACCAGCAGAATTTCATCCATTGCGATCTGAAGCCGAATAATATTCTGCTGAAGCCCGACAAGAAGGTGAAGATCATCGACTTTGGCCAAGCCTGTCCGGTTGGATCGGTGAAGAAGCGGATTCAGGGGACTCCGGATTTCATCTCGCCCGAACAGGTGAAATGCGAGCCGGTGACGATCCAGACCGACGTGTACAATCTGGGCGCGACGTTTTATTGGCTGCTGAGCGGGCAGAAGCTGCCGACGCTCTTCACGCTGAAAAAATCCCGCAACAGTTTCCTGGTCGCCGACTCCATCAAGGCGCCGCACGAATACAATTCCAAAGTGCCGGAGAACCTTTCCAATCTGGTGATGGAATGCTGCCGCATCACCCCCGCCAAGCGTCCGGCCAACATGGCGGAACTGTGCCGACGGATGGAGATCATCCAGCATACGCTGGCGGCAACAATTCCCAATTCGGCGATGCTGGCGTAATTCTTTTTCCGCGAGCGCGGCGGCAAGATCGGCGATCCTTTCCAGCCCGACCAGTCCCGGCGCGCCGGGACCGCCGGCACGCCCGTGACCCCCCCCCAACGTTACATCGAGCAACTGTGTTAGGAATACTACGTTCCTCACGCGATAAGGAACGGAGTTTGCCGAAAACTCGAAAAATAGATTGAACACCCGCCGATTCGGTGCCGAAGCAAATACCGCATCAACTATATCCAACCGATTTGGAGGGAAACTATGCGAACATATCGGGGGACTGGAGCAATGCAATCCGACTTTCTCCGATGGCCATTAGCGGCGGCCATCCTGTTGTTATTTACCACCAGCGGATGCCAGACGGCAGGGGTTGGCCCATTGCCTGCCGGACCGGGCGTTGCCACGGAACGCGACCTGACACCATGGCTGGCAACGGCAACGGAAACGGAGCAATTCGGCTGCCTAATGGAGATCAACGTTCCCAGCCAACAAGGTTCATACGACACCTGGGCCCTGGCCACGCCGGTAGCGACGCAATCGGTGGAGGTGGACGTCCGGGCCTGCGCGGCGGCGGCGGCGGATTTCAACGGCAAAACTGTGATCGTCAAAGGTAAGACCATTGCTCGGGTCGAACACCATCTGCCGCTGCTGGTAGCCGAGCGCATGGTTCCAGCCGACGCGCACGGCAATGCATTGCCCCATTCCCCAGAGCACGTGGCGATGGCGCCGGAGCCTGATCCGGTTACGGGCCAATTCGATCCGCTGGTGGAATTTCAAGCCTCCGCGGACGCGGTCACCTTGTCATCTGCCAAATGATCGGATCGCCGGAAAACTCGGCCGGCCTAGGGGGCGCGCTCGCCCAGCAACGGTGGCAGAACAAAACAACCCGGCAGGCGGCGCTGAATACCGATCGATATCGACAAAAAGTTTGACCACCCCTGGGACCGTGCTACACTTCTTGTGGCGTATGAACGTTACGATCGCAATCCCCGACGAGCTTGAGCGGAAACTCCGCGCGGAGACGCCAAATTTGGACGCCACCGCCAAGGAGGCTATCCTCGTCGCTCTGTACCGACAAGGTCGGCTCACCCACAAGCAATTCTCGCAGGCCTTGGGTCTGGATCGTTGGCAGACGGAAGCCGTTCTCAAGAAACACAATGTCACGGAAGACCTGCCTTCGATCGACGAGATTCGCGAGCAGGTTCAGGTTTCCCGCAATCTTCGGTCGCACGGCTAAGGATTCATGCTGATCGTTTCGGACACAGGGCCCCTGCGGTATTTAATAGAAACGGATACGATTAATGCCTTGCCGCGCCTGTACGGCAATGTCCTCACGACGTCCACGGTTGTTGAAGAACTGAGGTTGCCGCACTTTCCATCAGTCGTGCGACAATGGGCACAGCACCCGCCGACCTGGTTGCTTGTCGAGCAGCCGCTACGGGTCGATTTTCTCGATCAATTGGATGCCGGCGAGGCATCGGCCCTATCGCTTGCGGTCGAACGGCACGCAGACGCCGTGCTCATCGATGAGCGGAACGGCACCGTTTTCGCCCGATCCAAGGGGCTTTCAACGATTGGTACGCTGGCTGTCCTGGAGGAGGCTGGGCTATCGGGGTTTATCGACTTTCATGACGCGATCCGACGACTTACCGAAGAGACGCGGTTCCGTCACGGCCGGGCGCTGATCGACCAACTGAGGGCGGATTTTGAGCAGGCACAGCGCCAGCACCCAAAAGAGAATTGAGAGAGCGGAAAGGCCCGTAACTATTCAGTTCCGTGATGGCCCGGTTCAATGCACGTGCTGCAAACCCTGCAACAATCCATTGAGAATCGCCTTTTTCGCGGCGTCTTTGATGAGTTGCGCGATGGTCTGATCCAGTTCCAGTTTCGGATGGTTCATGTCGCCCTTCATCGGCACGACGACTGCGTCGGGAATGTATTGCCGATCGTTGATGGGAATCAGATGGGCGAACAATGCCGTTGGAATGGTTGCCGTCATCGGCGCGAACTGGTTCGTCGCCAGCACTACAACCCCGGCAAAACGAAGCGGTTTGTTCCCGTCGATCATCATCGTCGTATCTTCCGTCACGCGCCCGCGCGCGAACTTCACGTCGGCGTCGTCGATTTCGGCGGAGACGCTGGCGTTGCCGAACACCGCCAGCAATTCGCTGCCCAGCTGCAATTCCTTCACCGAATACTGCACCTCGGCGGTTCCGGCGTTCAGCGGCGAATCCTGCATCATCAATCCGCTCAGGGGCAGATGGTCCACCTGTAAGATCGACACGGTCGCCAGCCCGCGCGCCTCCTTGGCGCCGACGAAAGCCGGATTGTTCAGCACCTTGCCCAGGATGTTCTTGGACATCGCGGGATTGATCGACACGTCCTTGAGAATGTCATGCGGCCCGGCGGCCGTGGCCCCGCTGACGTACAAAAGCATCGGATCGGTGCGAAGGTCCACGGTGACGACGCCCAAATCCAGAGTTCCGCCGTTGCACGTCGCCGGGTGCGGCGCGTTGCCGCCTTGGGGTTGATCCGCATAAATCGTCCGCAGAATTCCGCCGGTCAGATCGATCGGCAAATCGAAATTCTGCACGGTGATTCCCTGCGTCGAAACACTGTCGATCGTCAGATATCCGTCGGCCTTGAGCATGCTCACCGCCTGGCCGAACGGCCGATCCGCCGGAAGGCTTCCGCTCACCTTGAATTGGCGCGACTCCTTTCCACTGATGACCATGTCCGCGTAGGTCTTCTGCTGTTCGGGCGAAAGCAGCGGCTTGACGATCGGCCACAACTTCGCCAGATCGTAGGAAAGCAGGATGGAAACCGGATTGTCGTCGGCGATTTGCCGCTTCAGCGGAACGTCGTTGATCGTGCCGGAAACGCTCACGCCGGCGGCGCCGGTGGAGTTCAGCGCCACGGCAATCGGGTCCGCTTTGTCGATGAGCACCGAAAACGTGTTGAAATCGAAATCCAGCGGATTCTTGAGGGTAACGTTGTCCTCGGAAAACAGAATCGGGGCGGGCGCGCCGTTCGGGCCCGGCTGGCCCATCACGACGAACTTCGTGATCGCCCCGCCGCCCCGCACGTGCAGCCGTGGCTGCGACGCCACCTTGGCCAACGATTCATCCAGGTGGAAATGCCCCAGATACGGATACGAATTCGGCTTGGCCCCGCCGAACGATTCGGCGATCCTCGCCAGCGGCGGAACGTCTCCGTCGATCTGAATTCCGCCTTCCACCGACATGTTCGCCGGATCGCTGAGATTGCTCGCCACGATCGGCTTTTGATCCGTCAGCTCCACGGTTGTGCCGATGCCGGAATCCACCGACAGCGACGTCACCGACGCCTGCACCAGTTGATCCATCACCGGCATCTGGCCGGTCGGATCTTCCCGCGTATCCAGTTCGGCCGACAATTTCGCGGCGATATCGTTAGGCCACGCAGTAGTTTTGCTACCCGATTTAATCGCCAGATGATGAACGAGCGCTTCGCTGATATTCGCCGTCGTCGCGTTTCCCGCCCGCGATACATCCATCTTCAGCGTCGCCGTTCCGCTGGTGACTTGTGGGGGCGCCGCGACCACGACGACCTTTTCTCCGGGCGCGGGCGCTGCCGCCTGATTGAACAGCAGATTCACCAGCGCGTCCACTCTGGCCAAGTCCACGTCGTCCGCTTCCACGTTCAGCGATTGCAGCTTGTCGAACAATCCCACCGGAACCAGCTTGTCGCCCTGCCGGCTCGCCAGCACGATCCGGCCGTTGGTGATGCTGAGCTTTTTGGCAAACGAGGTATCCACGTCCGCGTGAATCTGCCCGCCTTCGGCCGACATCGAGCCGCCAATCGCCAGCGCAATCGTCTGATTATCGATCGGCGTCGTCACCGCTCCCGAGCCCCGCTGCTCCAACGTCAGATGGGCAATGGAGACCGCCAAGGGCTTTTGAATTGTCAGGGTGGCGCCGTCGTAGGAAGCCAGCATCGAGCCGGTCAATTTGCCGGACGTGCAGACCACCGGGTTATGGGACACCGGCTGCGGCATCACCAGCGGGAGCAGCGGCGCAAACGCCGACTGCAACCCCGCCAAATCCCCATCGCACCGGGTCAATTCAATTCGCGGAACCGAAACGGCCTCGCCCACGGTCGCATCCGATGAAATCTCCATCGCCAGCAGCGGAGCATCCGCGGTCCCCACCGTCGCCGCCACCGTCAGATTTTTGATCGACGTGACATTCTGGTCGTTCACCGCCCCGGTTCCGGAGAGCACCAGGGAAACCGCCGGAACGTGCGCCGGCTGCGCCGTTCCATGTTCATCTATGAGGGTCAAATCAGTCGGCTGCACCTTGATTTGAAGCGGCTCGTCGAAGCCAAACCCGCTGTCGCCGAACCGTCCCTTGCCCGAAATCGTCACGCTTCCAGCGGCGACGCGGACGGAATTGTCCGCCAGCCGCTGCGCGAGCGTCGGCTGTTGGCCATCGGCGGGTTTGGGCACGAACAGCGACAGCGCCCCGCCGAATTCCTCCTGCAATAGACGTAAGTCCACGCTTCCCTGCGAGATGGCGAAGGAAGGGATCGAAGCTCCGAATCTCCCGCCGAGATTCACGTCGCCCCCAGCCGCGAAATTGATCGCCGGCGACTGGATCGCCACGGTCAGGCCGTTCACGGCCTGAACGAACTGGCCGGCGGTGTGATGGAGATTTCCGGCGATTGTGACCGTCAGCTTGGGATCGTCGATGGTGCGTTTGCCGGGAATGTCGATGTGGACGCCGGTGGCGTTGAAATCGGCGCCGAAGCCGACGTTGCTGTCATTGGCCGTCAGATCGCCGTCCGTATGCAGATCGAACGCCTCCGTGCCCCCCATCGACACGTGCGAACCCGCCGGCGCTTGCAGCAGGGAATCCAGATCGATCACCTGGCTGATCTGCTGTTGCACGCTCTTCAGATCGCTACTGCCCTGGACTTTGATTTTCCCCAGCGTCTGGCCGCCGCCTTGAATGCTGGCGAAGGCGCTGGTGAAGCTCAGCTTGAGGTCGCGGATGTCCGGATGATCGCCGCCAACCAACGTCAGCCCGCCCGTCGTCGCGATGTCGTTCAGACCCACCGGCGTTCCGGCATTGGTCCCGCGGAAATCCTTCAATTGAGTTTGCGTGGCGATGGTCGCCTGGCCGTTGGCCAACGTGATCGTGGTTTCATGCGACAGCCGCCCGCTGGCAAGGCTCGTGCCCTGTTCCAGATGCAGGAGGTGGGGGACCTGGCTCACGAGTCCGGCCACGTTGATATCCGCGGTGATTTTTATGTCGCCCGCGCCGGGGATGCTCGCCGTCTGAACCGCCTCCGAAGCCGGCGACTTGGCAAGATGCCCGGCGATCGCCTTGAGCACGTCCGCCGTCCCCAACAGCGAATCCTCCGGCACGTCGGCATGCACCGTGATCTGGTCCGCTTGCGCCGCACCCTTCGCCTGAAGCGTGATCGGCATATCCAGTTTGATCGCGGCGTTGTTCCCCGCCGACGAGGCAAGCGACGCTTTCACCCCAATCTGCAACTTCTCCAGCGCCACGGTATCCCCGGCAAGCTGCTTCCCGCCCGCGGAGACGTCGGCCAAATCGATCCCCACGTCCGCGGAGACATTGTCCAGCGTGTTGACCGTCGCGGTGATTTTGCCGTTCATCTTCCCGTTTACGTCGAGATTCAAATGATACGAGCGCAATAACTGCGAAACGGCGGCGAGATCGCCTTGCGAAATCTCGATCGTCTGATTGGCCGCCAGATGATCGGCATCCACCAGGTTGTTCTGAATGGCCGACACCGTTCCACTGACCTTCACCAACACGAAATTCTTTTCATCAACCTGAATTCCCAGATCGACGCTGTCCTCGATGGGCTGATTGATGTCCTTGATGACCACGCTCACGTTCAGCGGATTCTGCTGGGGGATTCCCACCGTCACCTTATCCGGATCGTCCTGGAAGGTTCCGGTGACGTTCTGTAAATGGATCGTCCCCTTGATATTGGGCAGCTTCGACTGCTGGTTGCTCAGCGGCTTGTTGCTCGGCGCGTTGCCGGGCTTGAGCGCTTTGAGGAAATTCAATTCTCCCGCCGAATCGATCACCGCGTTGAAATCAACGCCTGAAATCGTGACCTCCCCCAGGTCGATGTTCCCCGTCGCCGCCTTCAGGAGCGAGATCGGCGTGCTGATTTGGCCCACGGAGAGCAGGTGCTCGTTGTTCGCGTCATCGAGGGTCACGCCTTCAACGTGAACTCCGCTGGTCCAGCCGAACGACCAATCCTTGATCGCCAGCTTGCCGTTGAGCGCGCTGCTGTTGATCTGGCCAACGACGATGCCGCGCACCATCCCCGTGCTGAGGATCGACGGGGCCAGGACCACCAACAGGACAATCAAGATGACCAGG
>JBEKIV010000083.1:0-14493 GCA_050011595.1 Tepidisphaeraceae bacterium | reverse complement strand
CGAACAGATGCTCGAGGGGAACGAAGATGACCACCAGAGTCGCCAGCCAAAGGGAGAGGCGGAGAATCGTAATCAGGACTGCGTGGAATTGGTCGGCCATGATGAATAGCTTTCGACTTGGCCCTCACCCCTCCCTCTCCCGGCGCACCGGGAGAGGGGGAAAGATTAAGCGCGGTCGCCTACGCAGCCACGCTGGTTCGATACGCATACAGACGGCGGCCTACTCTGCCGATAGCGATAACCGTACCGACGCCGGTAAGCAACAGGAAGGCGGACGGTTCAGGCACATTCGTCTCCAAGTCAGGGTCAGCGAGAAAGACCATCGGCGGCACTCCGCCGCTACCGACCGCCAGAAAGCTTAGCACCTCCGACGTGGCGGTGGCCGTGAACGGCATCGTCTGAGCCTCCCAGGGGAAGACACCTGCCGACGGAACAGACATAAGAGCCGAATTCTGTGTCTGGCTGCCCAAGCTGACCTGCCAATAATCGGATGTGGCGCCATAATCATTCACTTGCTGCCCGCCCGCCTGGTAGAACGACAGGTTGTATGACTGCCCGACATTCAAGCCATTGATCGTCTGGGTGACGGGATACGACAGGCCGGAGCTGCCGTCGTCTTCGAGAAAATTGCCGCCCAGCGGGGGGTTGGGGAACGGGCCCCAGACGGCTACGGCGGGCCCGGTGGTAGCCGTGTTCGGAGCATCAATGGAGGCGTAAGAGATGGTGGCCCAGTCGGTGGGTAAAACGTTGTAGAACCAATCTTTGGGGGCGGAGACGTAGCTCGAGAAGTCGCCGTTGGTCACAAGGTTCGCCCGAGCCATGCCGCAGGTAAGCAGGGCCAAGCCGATGGCAGGAATTACGAAGGTTGATAATTTTCTCGAAATCATAACTTTTCCTTTCCGGGTATAGAGCACAGGTACTGTTAAAGGACCTCGCGGCGCGGAGTTATACGGAAGCGGTGCGCCGCCGACGGCGAACGAGCAGGGCCGGGACGGCCATCGCGAGCAGGCCGAGCGAGGCCGGCTCCGGCACCGACGCCGGCACGGTGTACAAGGCGAATGCCAAGTCCATCGAGCTGCTGATCCCGTCATATTGCTCGTTGTAGTCCTGCGAAGCGTAGCCGCCCGAGCCCGAGGTGAGGTTGCCGCCGACGTACGAGAAGCCGCCGGACACGGCATCGTCCCCACCATGGTAGGGGGAATTCGTGTCAAATCCCGCAGCTGCGTAGGGGTCGGCAATTCCGTAATCGCGGTCATGCCATCCCCACTCTAGGCTGGCCTCTCCGCTCGCTCCTCCCGGCACCAGGGCCACGATGCTGAGCCACTCAACCGGGTCTGCCGTTGCGGTGTTGTAGGCATCGGCATCGGGGAAAGTCGCTGCCTGCCAGTTCAATTCGGCGTTGTATTGGTACAGGCCGCTGTCGCCGGGCGGGACGACGCCGGGACCGTTGGCAGCCACCGGCGTCGCGGTGAAAGTACCAGAGGAGGAACTGAGCGGCCCCAGGTTCACGACCTGCGATACGATCAGGTTGCCTGGATGGCTTGGGGTCTGACCCCCGGCCGTGCCGAGCGTAGCCGGAACGTCGCTGTAGAGGGAAATCCTGAATTGCGTCACACCCACGCCGGTCGTGCCGGGGTCGGTGTAGTTCATATACGAGCCCCAGAAGGTGATGTGACCGATTGGATTGGAATTCGTATCCAAAAAATCATCCGCCATCATGGTGCCGGTGTAGGTCTGGCCGTCGTCGTTTGTCGTGGCGGTGCTGAGTTCATCCTGGCCGAGGAAAGGGGCAGGCGCATCGGTGGGCTGGGGAACAGCCCCCACCGGATAAACGCCGGGAGGGCCGCCGTTCAACGGTGATTGAAAGAACTTCAATTGTTCGTTCGCCAAGGGGTCGGCCGATGCGAACGATCCAACGCCAAGAGATGCTAAAACTCCAACAGTTGCAGTTACAATCGAACGAGATTGAAGAGGAGAGCGTGTCACGGGAACCTCCGATATAAGTTAGGGATCCACGACGATTGATATTTCCGATTCGAACATTGGCCCGCCGGAATTACGGGCCGGGTCATTTCAAAGTTTCAGTTCGCATCCATTTTTACCTCCCGCGAAGACTCAACCGTTTTCACATCGGTTGAAAGTGAAGGCGGACCGAGGATTGACTCCAGTACGAGGCCCAGCCGCTGTTGAGCCTCATTGGCACAGACGTACAAAGCGCCCGCCTGGCGCAGCACGGATTCGGTAGATGGGTCGTGCACTTCGGCGACGGCAATCACGATCGGGAGCCCGGCTCCCAAAAGCCGGCCCATCAGCTTCGCCGCACGATGGACGGCGTCGTCTGCGCCAACCCACACCACAACGGCGCGGGCGTCCATTCGCAAAATCGAACGGAACTGAACCGCGAACGGACCCTCCGGCACAAACCGCCAGCAAAACCCCGGCGGCGCGGGCAATGCATCGATCTCGTTCCAGAGCGGATCCTCGTGCCGCGGCGCGTGGCCTACCAGCGTCATGACGATGACTGACGTTTTGTTGGTCACGGTAAACTCCAAGTGAAATAGCGCAATGGCGCGACGTCTGAATCGACCACGGCCGCCGAGCACTTTTGGATTTAAGCGGCCTTGCATTGTGGACGCCTGGGCTGCCAGGCCGCACGAGCAAGCCGTTGGTAGCCGTCTGCTTCGTGCGAGCGGGTCATTTTGAAGAGCTCGTTGCGGATGCTTATGACGACCATTCGATCGCCGTTCAGTTCCGCCGCTCCCAGCAGGGTTTCCAATATGGCTTGTTGCTTGCTCATAACTCTCTCCTATCCGAAAAAGGGACGATCTATTCCGTTCCGCCGGCACATGCCGACAAAATCTCGCGGTTCAATTTCGTCACTTACCTTGCACGTTTTCCGCTGCCTTTAGTTCATTGACGACCGGTTCAACGTGCGTTCAACGAGCAACGACTAACTCCCTCAAGGCGAACGGCGCGCCCGCCGCCGGTGGAGCGATATATTTCCCGCAATCGGTTTGTGGTTGCGAAGTTGCGGCGGAATTGCGACACCAACGCCACGGCGTGAAAAACGGGGGATATTGGAATGTTTTGTCCCAGGCATTCGACGGATGCCGAGCGTGAGATGGGAGTTGCGGTCCGCTGGGACATTGCGCACCAATTGGAATGTTTTGTTCCAGCCTCCGGCGCGGAGACGGCTTTGAGTGTCTGCTGCGGGAAGAAAATCAGTGAAGGAGGGATTGCAGCCCATGCCTGTGAATCATGCGGCCGAGCCGATGACGCTCGATTCGCAGGGCCAGCGCCGTCCGGGATTGGTTGCCGCCGTTGGCGCGCAGGGCCGACGCGATCGCTTGTCGCTCCGATTCGGCCAGCGACACGACCGTCTTGGCGACGGTGGGGACGGATTCAGCCGACCGGGTCGTTACCTCCGACGGCAGGTCCTCGACCGTCAGGGTGGCGTTTTGGGTCAGGGCGCAGGCTCGCTCCAGGACGTTCCGCAGCTCGCGGACATTCCCGGGCCAGTCATATTCGGTCAATCGCTTCATCGCGGCCGTCGAGATTTGGTGAGGGGGTTCGTCATAGATCCGGCCCATGTCGCGGAGGAACTGCTCGGCCAGAAGGGGGATATCCTCTTTGCGATTCCGAAGCGGAGGGATCTCCAGGGCGACCACGTTGAGACGGAAATACAAATCGATTCGAAACGCGTTCTGCCGGACCATTTCCGCCAACGGGCGATGCGTCGCCGCGATGATCCGCACATTGATGGGGATGGCGCGAAACGTTCCAAGCGGGACCACGGCGCGTTCCTGAAGACATCGGAGCAATCGGGCCTGCGCTTCCGGCAAAAGCTCGCCGATCTCGTCGAGAAAAATGGTTCCCCCGTCTGCGGCGCGGAAAAATCCCAAGGTGTTGCAGGCTGCGCCGGTAAACGCGCCGCGAGTATGGCCAAAGAGTTGGGATTCCAGCAAGGAGTCGTGGAGCGTTGAGCAATCGACGGGAACAAACGGCCCGGTGGCACGGGGGCTGGCCAGATGAATCTGCCGCGCCAGCAGTTCCTTGCCGGTGCCACTCTCACCGCGAATGAGCGCGGTGCATTCCCGCCGTCCCACGGCGACGACTAGTTCGCGCAGCCGCCTCATGGCCGGATGTTCGCCTACCATCGGAGTGTGCAGGGCTTGCTCCATCACCTTTCGCCCGTGCGCCCGTAGTCGCCCATTCCTCACATCAATCGCGTTGAGATAAAAACAAACTTCAAGCCGAAAACTCCGCGTACAGGACGTTGCGGCCTGGAGTTATACGGCAGGGGAATTAGCAATCGCACGGCGGCGCAGCCTTACCTTACCGGCGCCATCCGTGCCGACGCCCGCAAACAAATTCGCTACGGACGCTTGGGGCACACTCGCGCCCACCCAAATCCAATTTAACTGACCTTGGTCGTCCGGAGGCTAACACGATCTAAATATTTGTCAACAAAAAAACATTTAGAATAAACAGCCCCGTTTGCGCCGATTACCCGCAACATCGTTGATACTGGTCAACTGCCGCCGATCATTTTCGAATTTGATCAATATTTTGAATTGAACGCATTTCCTGATTTACGGCGATCATGGCATTGATTGCGGCAAGTCATCGCGCTGACAAAAGTTGGGGGGGGGTGAGGGCCTGCGTTGAACAGCGGCAAAAGGCCCTCACCCTTTCACTCTCCCCGAGTAAGAGTGAGCTCGTCGCAGTCCGGGAGAAGGCACCGGTGCAGTGAGCCGCCACAATTAAGAGTTGCACCCTCCGGCCGGTGGGGCGGTCGAAAATCGGATATTATTCCACGCCCATGCCATCGGTTCCGCTTGAGCAAGCGCTGAACGCGGCGATGCAGTGCCAGCAGGCCGGCCAGTTCGGCGAGGCCGAGAGGCTTTATCGCCAGATTCTGGCGCAACAGCCGGACTGCGCCGATGCGTTGCATTTGCTGGGGGTGGTCTGCGCGCAGGGCGGGCGATATCAGGAGGGCGTCGAATTGATCGGCCGGGCCATTGCGCTTCATCCGCTGGTTGGTGGTTTTCATGCGAATCTCGGCAAAGTGTTTCTCGCCGCCAAAAGCCCGGAGCAAGCCGCCGGGGCGTTTCGCCAAGCCGTGAGGCTGAACCCCGACGACGGCGAATCGCCGATCAACCTTGCGACGGCGCTGAAGGAACTAGGCCGGTTCGACGAAGCGGCCGATTGTTGCCGGCGGGCGTTGAGCGTTCATCCGGATTCGTCCCGGGCGCATCACGTACTGGCCGACGCCCTGCGCGAATCCGGGCGGATCGACGAGTCGATTGCCGAGTATGAGCGGGCGATCGCGCTGCCGCCGGCGACGGCGGCGAGCTACAACAACCTGGCGCTGGCGCTGAGCGGCCGGATGCGATTTGACGAAGCGCTGGCGGCGCTGGACAAGGCGATGGCGCTGCGTCCGAACTGGGACCTGATCTGGAACAACCGGGCGAAAATTCTTCGGGATTGCGGCCGGCTGGAAGAATCGCTGGTCTCGGCGCGGCGGGCGCTGGCCATTTCGCCGAATCTCGCCCAGGGGCACGTCAATCTGGCGGGTGCCCTGCTGGATTCGGGGCAGATCGACGGCGCCCTGGCGTCGGCGCGAACCGCGGTGGAGCTTGGGCCGGACCTGGCCGAGGCCTACAACCTTTTGTCCAATTCATTGAAGGAGGCGGGCGCGGTCGCCGAAACCCTGGACGCCCTCGATCACGCCCTGAAATTGCGGCCCAACGATCCCGTGAACCACGGCAACAGGCTTTACATCATGCAATTCGATCCCCGCGCCGATGCCAAGTCTCTTCTGGCCGAGCAGCGGCGATGGAACGATCTCCTGGCCGCGCCGATGCGAAAGTTCATCCGGCCACACGAAAACGACCGTTCGCCCGATCGGCGGCTGCGCGTCGGGTATGTCTCGCCGTACTTTTACGACCATGCCGAATCCTTCTTTGTCGTCCCTCTGCTGGAATCGCACGATTCTGAGCAAGTCGAGGTTTGCTGTTACAGCGACGGCCGTCGCACCGACGGGGTGACGGCGCGGCTCCAACGCCGCGCCGATCTCTGGCACGTGTCCCTCGGCCGGACCGATAAGGAACTGGCCGAGCAGATTCGCTGCGACCGCATCGACGTGCTGGTCGATCTGGCGATGCACATGTCGTACAACCGCCTCCTGACCTTCGCGCAACGGCCCGCGCCGGTGCAGGTGGCTTGGCTGGCGTACCCCGGCGGGACGGGGCTTGACGGGATGGACTATCGCATCACCGATCCCTGGATCGATCCGCCCGGAATGGACGAATCATGTTATCGCGAGCGATCGGTTCGGCTGCCCAGCAACTGGGCCTGCTACGATCCGCTGTGCGACGCCGCGCCGGCCGCCGCGAGGATTGACGGACCGATCCGCTTCGGATCGATCAACAATCCCTGCAAGCTCAACGATCCGTTGCTGCGGCTTTGGGCCAGGGTGCTGCATGCCGTTTCCGAGTCCCGCCTGATCGTGCAATCGCTTTGTGAGGAACATCAACGGCGGATCGTCGGCGTTCTGAATTCATCCGGCATCGCCGCGGATCGCGTCGAATTTGTCGGCCGCCCCAAGCGGCCGGAGTACCTGCGCCTATACGACCGGATCGACGTTTGCCTCGATCCGCTTCCGTACAACGGGATTACGACGAGTTGCGATGCGCTGTGGATGGGCGTGCCGGTGGTCACGTTGGCCGGGGCAACGGCGGCCGGGCGCGCCGGCACAAGCATTCTGGAGAATCTCGGCCTGCACGAACTGGCCGCGGGCGATGGCGACCAATTCGTTCAGATCGCGGCCGCATTGGCCGGCGATTTGCCGCGGTTGGCCGAGCTGCGCCGCACTCTGCGCGATTGGATGCGCCGATCTCCGCTGATGGACGGGCAGGGGTTTGCCAGGGCGATGGAAGCGGCGTATCGGCGCATGTGGAGGATATGGACGGGTAGGGAAATCCGAAATCCGAAATCTGAATGACGAATCAAATCCGAAATCCGAATGACGAATGAAGACCAATTCGGATTTCGGTCATTCGGGCTTGATTCGTCATTCGGATTTCGGATTTCGGATTTCCCTTCCGGCCCGTCGGCCCTTGGCCTGTGGCATTGCGGTCATCGGGTCGTCCGGCCACGAATGCCTCGGGTATCTCACCCGCAAGTCCTTCCGTACCTGAAAATAGGTCGTCGCCCAGAAGCTGTGCAGATCGTCGGTGATCTGCACCGGCCGAAAATTCGGGCCCAGGAGATGCAACAGCACCGGCACGCGGCCGGCCGCGAGGCGCGGCGTGTCGCGCCAGGAAAAAATCTCCTGAAGGCGAACCGCCAGGATCGGCGGCAGATCCTGGCGATATTGCAGCCGAATCCGGCTGGCGCTCGGCACTTCGATCGCCTCCGGCGCTTCGCGGCGAAGAACCTGATCCAGCGGATATTGCAGCCTGGCCTGAAGCGCTTCGGCCAGCGGCAGACGCGCCAGGTCCGCGACGCTTTTCTTCCCGGCACAGAGTTCTTCCAACACGTCTGCAAGCTCGCGTTCGTCGAACTTCGGCCAGGGATGTTCGGGCATCGCTCGCCGCAGCAGAGCCACGCGCGCCAGGAAATTGGCCGCGGCGTCGTCGGCGGCGAAAATCTCGGCCGCCCGCGGGCGCAACGCCGCCGCCAGCGTCTTGCCGGCTTCCTGGGGATCGACCGAGGCGTCAAAGTCCTCCGATAAAACGAGGTCGCGATATCGCACGACGCCCCGGC
Source organism: Tepidisphaeraceae bacterium (assembly GCA_050011595.1). Taxonomy (GTDB): domain Bacteria; phylum Planctomycetota; class Phycisphaerae; order Tepidisphaerales; family Tepidisphaeraceae; genus PALSA-1353. The sequence continues at coordinate 6,723 of JBEKIV010000083.1, read as the reverse complement.
CCGCGACACGCTGGCGAGTTTCGTCGAATACGGTGGTCCGCTGGCGCGAGATGGATTGTGGGAACGTCTCCATGAGCCATTCGACGCGGATAGCACTGGCGATGCGAACGAGGGCCTCCCGATTTTCCGAGCGCGGATCGTGGCGGGCATCGAGGGCGAGAAAGAACTCGCTTTGGCGGACGACGGATTCGGCATCGAGCCGGACGCCGCCGCCGCCCGTCATGACGCCGGCGCCGGGGTCGTGCTGACGCCGCCGGCAAACGCGGTCCGGATAGGCCGTCAGCAGCAGCTTCAGAAGCGTTTCATGCGACGGGGATTGCGCCGGAACGTCGCTCAGCCGCCGGGCTAACCGCAGCAGTTCCATCCTGATCTGCCGCACCTGTCGGACGGCGACGGGATCGAGTTGGTCGTGCAGATTACCCTCAAGGTCGTCCATTCGAAGAAGCAGATCGCTGTCGCCGCGCGTCGCCGGGGAGCGTGAATGCGGCGGTTGGGAGAAATTTGGCCGGCGAATGTCCTTCTCGGAGAGCAGGGCGGCCAAAGTCGCTCCCTCCTCCGGACATCCCGCGTCCGCCGCGGCGCAAAGCAGCCGGCCGAGGCGCGGATGAAGCGGCAGCTTCATCAGCCGTTTTCCCAGCGGCGTCAACCCGCGCGCATCCACCGCGCCGAGCATTTCCAGCAGGCGTTGAGCGGAGCCAAGCGCCTCGGCCGGCGGAGGCTCGAACCATCCGAATGCCGCCGCATCCGGCTTGCCCCAGGCGTGAAGATCCAGCACCGCCGCGCTCAAATCCACGCGTTTAATCTCCGGCAATTCGAAGTCGTCCAATGCGAACTGCTCCTTGGCCGACCAAAGGCGCAGGCATCGGCCCGGCGCCGTGCGTCCGGCCCGTCCGGCGCGCTGGGTGGCCGAGGCTTTGCTGATGCGCTTCAGCTCCAGCCGATCCAAGCCCCGACGCGGATCGAATGCCGGGACGCGAGCCAGTCCGCCGTCGATTACCCAGCGAACGCCGTCGATCGTCAGCGAGGTCTCGGCAACATTCGTCGCCAGAATGATCTTTCTGCGCGTCGAAGGGCGCAATGCCAGCATCTGTTCCTCGGACGGCAGGCTGCCGTGCAAGGGAAGGACGGCGAGGTCGAACCGCGCGGCGAGCGGCTGAAGTTGGCGCATGACGCGCCGGATTTCGTCCGCGCCGGGCAGAAAGACCAGCACGTGCCCGAGCGATTCCTTCCGTCCGACGATCTCCTCCACCGCCGCGACCACGCGCGAAACCACCGGCAAGCCGGCGTGCGGATGATATTCAATCTCGACGGAAAACATCCGCCCCGGCACGCTCACGACCGGACAACTGCCCAGGAATTTCGCGGCCGGCTCCGCTTCCAGCGTCGCTGACATCACGATTAGCAACAGATCGCTCCGCACGGTCTGTTGCATTTCGCGCAGCATGGCGATCGCCAGATCGACGTGCAGCGACCGCTCGTGAAATTCGTCGAGCACGACCGCTCCCACGCCGTCAAGAAACGGATCGTCAAGCATCTGCCGCGTCAGCACGCCTTCGGTCAGGACGCGCAGGCGCGTTGCGCCCGTCATCCGCTTTTCGAATCGGATTTGATAGCCGACTTCCCGGCCGACTTCCCAACCGTTTTCCTCGGCAATCCGCTGCGCCGCCGCGCGGGCGGCGACCCGGCGGGGTTGAAGCATCACCAGATTGGGATGCTCCGGGGAAAGCATCCCGCTCCGCAGAATCGCCGGCGGCACCCGGGTGGTCTTCCCGGCCCCCGGCTCGGCGACGATGACGAGCGATTTGGAATCTCGCAATCGCCGGACAATTTCCGGCAGATGTGAATCAATCGGCAGGGGGGTCATTGACGGGGGATTGTAAGGGTCCGCGGCATTTCAGGGCCATTGCACTTGGATGGATTTCGTTATCATCTGGTCGGCCAATGCAACGCTCAACACTCAACACTCAACGCTCAATTTTCAACGAAATGCAAGAAAGCCCCACAATTTGCCCTCTTTTCACTTCAATGTTGAGCGTTGAGTGTTGAGTGTTGAGCGTTGCATTTATCGAAATTCCCCGCGCCGGGGATATGTGCATGCGTCATTTCAGGTGTTCCGGGTTTAATCCCTTCAACTCATTCACCACGAACTGGCCATTCTTCCTGATCAGCTTCCCGTCGAACCACATCTCGCCGCCGCCGACTTCCGGGGTTTGACGCATCACCAGGTCCCAATGGATGGCGCTTTTGTTGCCGTTGCTGGCGTCGTCGTAACAGGCGCCGGGGGTGAAATGGATGCTGCCGGCGATCTTTTCGTCGAAGAGGATGTCCTTCATCGGCTTGACGACGTGGGGATTGAAGCCGACGGCGAATTCGCCGACGTATCTCGCGCCGGGGTCGGTGTCGAAAACTTCGTTGAGTTTTTTCGTGTCGGTGCTGGAGGCTTCGACGATCTTGCCGTTGCGGAAGACCAGGCGAACGTCGTTGTGCGTGACGCCGCGGTAGATCGTGGGACAGTTGAAACGGATGATGCCGTTGGCGCTGGTTTTGACCGGGGCGGTGAAGACCTCGCCGTCGGGGATGTTCACGCGGCCGTCGCAGCAGATGGCGGGGATGTCTTTGATGCTGAAGGCCAGATCGGTGTCGGCCGGGCCTTTGAGCCGGACGACGTCGGTCCGCTCCATCAACTTCTTCAACGGCTGCATGGCCCGGCTCATTTTGGCGTAATCCAGAGTGCAGACGTTGAAATAGAAATCCTCGAAGGCCTCGGTGCTCATCTCGGCCATCTGGGCCATCGACGGCGTCGGCCAGCGCAGGACGCACCAGCGGGTTTTGTTGATTCGTACGTCGCGATGGACTTTTTCCCAGACCGTGGATTCATACAGCTTCTGCATGTCGGCCGAGACATCGGAAAGCTCGGAAACATTGGGGCTGCCGCGGGCGCCGATGTAACACTGAACGTTCTGCATTTGGAGTCTCTCGACGCGGGCGATGAGGTCCCATTGCTCCTTGCGGCCGACTTGCATGAGGGCGCGGTTGATCTGGTTGCTCTTGAGCATGACCAGGGGATGGCCGCCGGCTTCGGTGGCGTGGCGGATGAGGGCGGCGCTGAATTCGTGCGGGACGTCGATCGCCTCAACCAGGATCTTCTCGCCCTTCTTCAGGGCGCAGGAATAATTCACCAGCATTTTGGCCAGCTTGTCGATGCGGGGGTCGAGCATGAGCCGATATATATCGCGGGAAATGTCATTTGTCATTGGTGTCGCGAGTTCCGAGTTTTCTTACAAATGACCAATGACGAATGACCAATGACAATTGACAATTGACAATTGAGCCATCCATGGCAACCGGCGGCTTGAAGGAAATGTCGACTGGAGATACCATCGAAAAAACTGGGGCGATTAGCTCAGTTGGCCAGAGCGTACGGATCACACCCGTAAGGTCACAGGTTCGAGCCCTGTATCGCCCATTTCCACTTCTTCGCACTGCGTCGCATCATCTTGCACAGGATCGCAAGCTCCGGCACATGGAGCGTTTGCGGAATCTGAGCCGGAACATGGTGCGACATCCTGCGACGCCTTGCGTGCAGATGCTGCACCGGATTCTGCACCGCCTGTCTCCGACGAATGCAGTTCACTCACGTCCAGCTTCGCCTGCGCGAATTCGCGCAGCCTCTGGCCGTCCACATCGACCCGCGCCTGATCAAACGGGCGATGTTCAACCTCATACTCAACGTCGTACAGGCGATGCCCTCCTGCGGCGAATTGATCATCGGCGCCGTCGTCCACTCCCCAGCACGCCATCATCGACGTCATAGCCAGGCCCGGGCCTGGCTATGACGAGCCGAAACTCCGAAGAACATGGCGGCGAGCTTGCGGTTACCGGCGAAGTCGGGAAAGGCTCGGATTTCTCGGTAAAACTGATGCTCAAAAGTGATCCGCAGTCGTCTCGTACCACGTCACTTGGTACGACGTCACCTTGGAAATCAACTCCGGCGGAATAAACACGATCGGGCCCATTTGCGATTTTTCACCCGGTTTGATCGCAGCGCGAAAGTTGCTCTGCCCGGCGGTGCCAATCAGATTGTGGTCCGCGTCGAAAAACGCCACGTTGTACGAAAACATCATCGGATCCTGTCCGGTGTTCTCCACCCAAGCCTGCGCGGCAATGACCTTGGTGCCGAAGAAATTCTGGATGAAAAATTTGCACGTGACCTTCAGCTTGTCGCCCAGTTGAGCCGTCACCGGCGTGTCGTCAGGCGAATCGTAACTCTTGAGAGTGATCGCGCCCGATTTTGTGTCGGCAAGCGCCGATCCTGCCGAGAGAATCGCGATACCGGCGATGCAAATCCAGCATGTTACGAAAAATTTGGTCATGGCAGCTCCTGAAAAAAGGGTTTACGGCACGGTCGCCGGTATCGGCGGTTTCGGGCCGTTATCGTTGATCCAAACCTCGAGGTCCTCATACGTTGACCATTCTCCCGATACGATCCGCGGGACCACGGATTTGAAAAACTCGGTTACGGCATGACAGAATTTGATGTTTGTTTCAATCGGTACCCCATCGCGCTGATGCAGTGTCACCAGATCGTACCGCCACTGATTTCCCACCCGCCGACAGGGCCAGTCGCCGTGATCGCCGAACTCGGCCGTGTTGCCGTTGATGTGAACTGTCAAAGATTTGACCATCCCAATGAAGGTGTCCGGCAGATCGCGCTCGGTTTTGCCGACGGCCGCGGCCCCGAAGCGTTTGATCGCCGCATCGACAATGGCGTCGTAGGCGCGATCCATTTCCAGGGAAGCCACGAGCAGCCGCCGCACGTCTGGCGTGTAAACGGCCGCCGCCAGTTGGCCGTTCAGGTCGCGATTCCGGACGGCCTGCAAATACGAAATCACGGCGGCCTGCGGCGTGGACAAATCCAGATTAATCGATGGCAGCGTCGTGCTGATTGCTACCACCGGAGGCGGCGATGCCGGCGAAACCACCGCTTGCAATCGCGGCTTTCCATGGTAAATCGCGGTCGCACCCACCGCCGCCATCAAAAGCAGAATGCCTACAACGACCCCGGCGGCTTTCATCTTCAACATCAGCATCATCCGCGACACGCTCTGCGCGATCGCATGAACGCTTGCCGATGCTCGTCCCAGTACTGAGGCAACGGCCGCAATCGCCAGTCCCGGCGGTGCGGGCATTGGGGCTTTCGCTTGCAGCAACTCGGCCAGCCCCGTGCCCTCGCCCGCCGAAGCCAGCTTTTTCCGCAATTTCCCCAGCGCCCGCGACAGCCGCATCCTTGCGGCCTCTTCCGATATCCCCAGCGCCGCGCCAATCTCCTCATGATTTCGATCTTCAAAGAAGCGCAGCACCACAACCGCCCGATCAGCCCCATTGAGCCGCGCCACCGCATCGTTCAGCACCGGCGAAATCCGCTCCCAATCCATCGGATCGAAGTCGTGCTGGGCCGATTTGTGCGTCGCTCCGATCATAATCGCCGCCTGCCGGCGCCTCTGTCGCGACAGCTTCTTGCGTGCATCCGCCGTCGCGAGCCGAGCCACCTGAAACAGCCAACCCGCGATCACGACTCGTTCTCCGAGCTGATCAGCCTTGCGCGCCAGCAGTAGAAACACAGCCTGCGTCACATCCTCTGCCAGATGGGCATCGTCAATTCCGCGTCGGGCCACAGCATAGACCATGTCCGCATGCCGCCGCACGAGCGATTCAAACGCGGTTTGCGACCGCATTTCCACGAACTCGCGGAGTAGCCGTCGATCCTCATCCATGGCCAAATCGAAGATATATGGCCGTTCGGCGAAAAGCGCAACACCCCGCCTAGGATTTCTGTCCCATCCACTCAAATGGCGTATTTGTCGATTGCTAACAACCGCGGCCAGGAAGGTTGGTCGAAGAGTATTCCAGGCTTAGAGGACTTCGTCAAGCTCAGACGGGAGCAAACTCGCGATTGCACCGTATTCTGCACGGCCCTTAGAAGGGGATGGCCAATTTCCTACGGAATTCGAAACCTGTTCGAATCCTGTATCGCCCATTGATTCGGATTCTGCGCCGCCTGTTTCGTCGGCCGTCCCCGCAGCCTTCGCAAAGTGCTCATCGGTGATTTGCAGATGGTGGTCGCGTGCCACCACTTCGCTGTTGCCGATCCATACGCACACGACATGCGCCGGCCATGAATACGGCGTTTTCATGGTCCACCGGTACCTCGAAGCGAAAAAGCATCCTTGCCGCGCGGGATAGAGACAGCGGGGGGAGCTTTCTGTGGATTTCCATTGACCGCCTTAAGCGTCGCGACCATCGCCTTTATGTTCACATCCTCCGCCAGCCGACAACCCCTACGGGGTGCAATCAGTGAAATCCGTGGTTAGTCTCTGTTTTATGTTGCGCGTTCTTCCCCGGCGGGTCATCCTCCTGGCGATCGTCGCGGGGATTGGATTTTATTCCCGACGTCATCCGGTCGGGCGTCATCTTTGGGACAAGAGCGTGGGGGATGTGTGTTATGCCGCCGGCGCGTTTTTGTTGATCGGCGTGATCGCGCCGCGGCTGCGGCCGGCAACGATCGCCGCCGCGGCGATGGTGTATTGCATCGCAATTGAATGTTTCAAATTAACCGCTCTGCCGGCGCGGTGGGATGCCAATGCGCTTCTTCGCGTGGTTTTCGGGACGACGTTTTCGGTGCACAATTTGATCTGCTATGCCGTGGCAATCGCGGCACTGTTT
>JBEKIV010000082.1:0-14532 GCA_050011595.1 Tepidisphaeraceae bacterium | reverse complement strand
AAGTCCGAAATCCGAAATCCGAATGACGAATCAAATCCGAAATCCGAAATCCGAAATCAAAATAAGCGAACGAAAACCGTTTCGGATTTCGTCATTCGGATTTATTTCGTCATTCGGATTTCGGATTTCGGGTTTGGTGGTTGCATTCCTCTGCGGGATGGCGGGAGCGCAAACGCAGCCTTCGGGCGGGGAGTTGCTTCAGAGCAAATCGGCCATGCCGGGGTATGGGGCTGAAGTTTACCGGGTCGTCAGTGAACCGGACGAGATCATTTCGGTTTTGCGGAATGGGGCGGTGGTGATCTGCAAGCGGGTGGCGTCGCCGGTGGCGGCGGTGAGGGGGTATGCCCAGACGGGCGGGGTCTATGAGGGACAATGGTTGGGGGGCGGGTTGAGCCATCTGCTGGAGCATTTGGTGGCCGGGGGAAGCAGCGAGCGCAGAACGGAAACCGAGAACAAGAAGCTCCTGCAAACGATCGGGAACGATTCCAATGCGTACACGACGTACGATCACACGGCTTTTTTCGTGAACACGACGACGGCGCATTTTGCCGAGGCGGCGGACCTGGTAACGGGGTGGATGCTGGGGGCGAAGATCACGTATCCGGAATATACGCGGGAATTTCAGGTCGTGCAGCGGGAGCTGGAACGGAACAAGGGGAATCCGGACATGGTCTTCTGGCAGATGATGCAGAGCAATCGGTATCAGGTGAGTCCGGCGCGGGTGCCGGTGATTGGGTATCAGGAAGTGATCCAGGGCTTGTCGCGGGACGACGTCTACAGTTATTACCAGAAGGCGTATCAGCCGAACAACATGGTTTTCGCGGTGGCGGCGAACCTGGACCCGGAGGAGATGCTTTCGACGATGAGGGGATATCTGTCGGATGCCAAGCCGGGGCGGGCGTTTTCGCACGACATCGCGGCCGAGCCGCCGGTGCTGGGTCCGCGAACGGTGGTGGCGACGTTTCCCCGGCTGGGTGAGGCGCGGCTGAATCTGGCGTTTCCCTCGGTTCGCCAGACGGATCAGGACATGTACGCGCTGGATTTGCTGGCGGAAATTCTGGGAGGGGGGGAGAGTTCGATTTTGGTGCAGGACGTGCGCGACGGGCGTCGGCTGTGCAGCGCGATCGAATGCGAGGATGACACGCCGGCGTATGCGTCGGGGTCGTTTGACGTGGAGTTGTCGCTGGATGCGGGGAAAATCGCCCAGGCGACGCGGGCGGTGATGGAGAATATCGAGAAGATCAAGACCGACGGAGTGGATGACGATCGGCTGCGGCGAGGCAAGGCGGCGATCAGGATCGCGCATTTGAAGCAAATGCAGACGTCGCAGGACGTGGCGGCGACGATGGGGACGGACTATCTGTCGGCGGGGGATGCGCATTTCAGCGATCGGTACGTCCAGCGGATCGGCGCGGTGACGGCACGGCAGGTGAAAGAGGCGGCCGAGGAGTATCTGGTTCAGGATCGGTTGTTGACGACGGCGCTGTTGCCGCGGGAAGCCGTGGGGGCGGCGGGGTTGCCCAAGGCGGAGGACTTGATCCGTGCCCAGGCGACGACGCGGCCCTCGGCGGTCAGCGGGCGGGTGGCCAGCACCATCACTCGGACGGTTTTGGACAATGGGTTGATCGTGCTTCACAAGCGGATCACGACGACGCCGTTGGTGAACGTGAACATGTATGCGCTCGGGGGCGTGACGGCGGAAGAGGCTTCGACGAACGGGCTGGGAGGTTTGGCGATGGCGACGCTGCCGCGGGGGACGGTGGGGCGGTCGGCGGAGCAGATCGCGGACTTTTTCGATCTCATCGGCGGAGCGCTGCAAACCCAGTGCGGGAACAACACCTGGTATTGGAACGTCACCTGCACGACGGACGATTTCGCCAAGACGATGGAAGTGTATGCGGACGTGGTGAACCATCCGGCGTTCGCGGCGCCCGAGGTGGCGGAGATGAAGGCACGGACGCTGGCGGCGATCGCGGGGGAGGATGCGGCGTGGGATGCCCAGGCGTTCCGGTATTTCAAACAACAGTTTTTCGCGCCCCAAGGATCGCCCTATCAGTTTCTGCCGATCGGAACGAAGGAAAACGTCCGGCGGTTTACGGCGGACGATCTGAAATCGTGGTACACGAACAAGGTGCTGACCGCGCCGCGGGTGATCGCGATATTCGGGGACGTGGATAACGACACGGCGATTGCGATGGCGCGGAAATATTTCGGCGGCGTGCATCTGCCCCAGCCGCTAAAGAGCGATGCGCCGGCGGCGCCGGCAAGCACGCGGCCGGCGGGGCCGGCGACGGTGGTCGTGGATCGCGTGGCTGTGCAGAAGACGGAGCAGGAAGTGGCGGCGGTGGTGATCGGGTTTGAGGCGGACAGCCGCGTGGGGGAGCCGGATGAATCCGCGCTGATCGTGTCGCAATGCTTGACGGGGGGATATGGATATCCGACGGGATATATTTTCGAGACGCTGCGGGGACAGGGTTGGTCCTATGAGGCGGCCTCGGAAAACGTGCCGGGCCGGTGCGATCAATATAAAGGGACGTTTCTGGTGTATGCGGTGTGCGATCCGAAGAACGTCAACAAGGTGACGAATTCGATCATTCAGAACATGGCGCGGTTGCAAGGCACCGAGGCGGACATTCAGGCTGATTGGTTTTCGCGGTGCAAGGATATGATCACGACGGCCGAGGCGCTGGAGACGGAAAAGCCGGAGGATCAGGCGTCGGTGGCGGCGACGGAAGAGCTGTTTGGGCTGGGGTATGGGTATCATGCGGGGTTTGCGGATCGGATCAACGCGGTGGCGTTGCCGAAGGTGCAGGAATTGGCAAGAGAGCGCCTGAGCAAATGCGTGGTGACGATTTGCACGCCGACGCCCCAGAATGTGGAGATTCACGCGGGTGCGTATAGTTTTGAGAGTTTCCCGCCGATCGATCTGACGCCGCGGGGAGTACGGCATGACGTGGGGGCGAAATAGGGAGAAATCGATTGCTCGACAAGACGACGACGATTGAGAAGTTTCTGGAGGCCGCGGCCGCCAAGCAGCCGACGCCGGGGGGCGGGAGCGCGGCGGCGCTGGCGGGGGCGCTGGCGGCGGCGATGGGGGAAATGGTTCTCAACTACAGCGTGGGGAAGAAGGGGTTGGAAAATCATGCCGAGACGTTGAAGAAGGGGTTGGGGGAGATTCGGCGGGCGCGGGAAATCATGGTGGAATTGATGGAGGAGGATCAATCGGCATACGAGGCGCTGGCGGCGGCGCGGAAAGAGGCGGATTTGGCCAAGCGCGAGCAGGCGGTCATGATTTGCGCGGGCGTGCCGCAGACCATTGCGGGGACGGCGGTGGCGATCCTGGAACTGGCGGACGAACTGGTTGAGAAGGTCAATCCATATTTGCTGTCGGATCTGGCGGTTTGCGCGGAGTTGGCAATGGCGACAACGCGGGCGGCGCTTTACAACGTGCAAGTGAATCTGAAGGAGATCGGCGACGTTGAGCAGCGCCGGCGGATCGAGGAAACCAGCGAACGGCTTCTTTCCCGGGCGCGGGGGCTGGTTCAGAGCGTGGTCCGGCGAATTTGGCAACGGGCGTCATAGAGCCGAGAGATGAGCGAAAAGCCCAATCACAAGCTCGACGAGAAATCTTCGGCGCAGGGCCGGCCGTATTTGAGCGTGCTGTTTGCTTGCTGCTCGGTTTATCAGAGAATCTACCGGAATGCCGAAGGCACGGCGTACAGCGGGCGTTGTCCGCGGTGCGGGAAGCCGGTGAAGTTCGAAGTCGGACCCGGCGGAACGGATGCCCGGCAATTCGTGGTTTACTGAACACGGAGGTTAACGATGGAGAACGCGCAGGCCGCGGCTTCGGAGCCGAAGCAGGAAACAAGCCATTCAGCGGCGTCCGGCAAGCCGGCGGGCGGGGGGGGTTACGCCATCGCCAAGGCCGAGGCGAATTGCCGGGTTTGCGGGCGGGCGATCGCGGTGGGCGAGAAGCTGATGGCGGCGCTTCGCGAGACCCCGGCGGCGCTGGAGCGCGTGGACGTGTGCGCGGGATGCTGGAGTGGATTCGACAAGGCCGGATTGCTGGGGTTCTGGCAAACCACGATGCATCCGGCGACGGCGAAGAAGAACGTGTTTGTGGATGACGACGTTTTGTGCGAATTGTTCGAGCGGCTGGCGGAAACGACAGAGCCGGCGAAGGTCAATTTCCGGTTCGTGCTGGGGCTGATCCTGATGCGCAAGCGGCGGATCGTTTACGAATCGACGCGGCACGAAGGAGAAAAGGAAATCTGGTCGGTCCGATTCAAGGGCCGGGAGGAACTGCTGGATTTGCTGAACCCCCGGCTGGACGAACGGCAGGTCGGCGAGGTGAGCTTGCAGCTTGGCGAGATTCTGAACGGGGATTTATGAGGCGAAGCCTGAAGCTGTTTTTCCTGGCGGCGCTGGGGCTCGGGGTCGGGTGCGCGGCGCCGCCGGCGCCGCAGGGATATTACGGCCCGACGTTGCCGCTGGAGCAGGTCGTGGGCCGGATCAATGAGAACAACGCCCGGATACCGACGCTATGGGCGCGCGAGCATTTCGAGGGGACCCTCGTCGATCGCGAGAAAAGAAAGTCCACGCGCATCGACGGATACGGGAACCTTCTGTACACGGAAGCGAACGAAATTTATCTGACCGCGAAGAATGAATTCGCCGATTTTTTTCAAATGGGATCGGACGGCCGGCGGTTCTGGTTCTGGGATAAGCAAAACAAAGTTTTCTGGTGGGGCGACTATTCCGACGTGGGGAAGGCCGGTTCGGCGGACGTCCCGGTGCGGCCGGACATGGTGATGGAAATGCTGGGGATTCGGCGGATCGATCCATCGTTGCTGGACGAGCCTGCGCCGACGCTGCGTTTCAACGTGATCGGGGATGCGTACATGATCGATTGGCAATCGCGCAGCGGGGACCGTTGGATTGTGCTCAAGGAGATTTGGTACGACCGGCAAACGCTGTTGCCGCAGAAGGTGTTGTTGTTCGACGGCGACGGGCACGTGGCGGTGTGGGCGCTGCTGGGGGACTACCGGCCGGTGGAAATCCCCGGGGTGGGAAAAGACCAGTGGCCGACGATGGCCAGCCGGTACGAATTGTTTTTTCCGTACACGGGCAGCACAATATCGTTCGAGTTGAGCGACATGAGCCTGTCAAATAATGGGCGTCCCAACGCGGCGACGTATCGGATGCCGCTGCCGGCGACCTTGAGCGGACTGGGAGTGAGGGTGAATCACGTTGAATAGAAAAGCGGCGGGCATTCTGGCGTTGCTGCTGGTGTTAGGGGCGGCGGAGGCGGCGACGGCCCAGACGGCGTCGGTGTCGATGGCCCCGCCGGCGGCGCGGCCGCGCGATCTGCTGGCCGAGGCGGGGGAACAGCACTTCTGGATCGCGCGGGTGGTGAGGGATTCGGCGGACAATGCGACGCAGACGACGATCGTGTATCGGTCGCAGTGGTCGGGGAATGCCGACTGGATGCCGCTGCCGGTGATCTCCGATCGCGTGGTGAGCATGGCGACGAGCAATGAGGAACTGTTATTGGCGTTGGCGAACGGGCAGTGGGAGATCGCCGATGGGCAGGACATCCGGAGCGGGCCGACGGACGGGCTTTGGGATGCGATGCTGGCGGTGGCGAATGGGCAGGACACGGTTTGGGCGATCGTGCGCTGCTCGGGGGCGGGGACGACCAACCCATCGACCACGCCGGCAGCGGGACCAACCACGCGGGCCGAGCCGGAGGCGGAATCGCGGCTGATGGCGTGCCAATTCAGCGAGGGGAAATGGACCCAACCGCAGCCCTTGCCGGCGGGGGTGAGCGACGACCCGGCGCAGATGTCGTTGGGGGTGGTGGATGAGATGCCGATGCTGGCGTGGCGGACGGCCCAGGGGCGGCTATGCGTGAGCCGGTTGACGGCGCAGCATGAATGGACGCGGCCCGTGTTCGTGAGCGTGCCGGCGGATCCGTTTGATTTCAAGCTGCTGGCGATTCATGGCCGGGGCGTGTTGTGGGTGGCGGCATCGCCGCCGACCACCCGCTCGACGACTCAGCCCTGGGCGGGCGAGGCGGGGGAAGTGCTGATCGGAGACGATTTTTCCCGGCGCATGTCTTTGCGGATGCCGGCGACGCTGCCGTCGAACCTCGGTCCCCAGACGCTGGTGTCGGCGTTCGGGAATCTGCGTTGGATCGCCTACGTGTCGGATCAACAGATCGAGCAGGATTTCAGTTTGGACGATTTTCCAAAGTCGTTTCCGCCCGCCGCGAAAATGAGCGCCGTGCCGAGCGCCAAGCCGGCGGTGATTCCGATGATGCCGTGGATCGGCGGCGACGGGATCATGGTGCTGCTAGCGGCATTGGCGGCGGTGCGACAGCGGAGGCTGTCGGAATCCGAAACGGCCGTGGATCGGGGCGACGCCAAGCCCCGGCTGGCGCCGTTGGGCGTGCGCTTCGTGGCGGGATTGGTCGATCTGGCGCCGATCCTGGCGGTGGTGGCGCTGGTGCAACCGGCCAACGCCGCCAATCCGCTCCTTGGCATGGGCAAATCGTTGGGCGAATTGTTATGGCTCTCGGTGGCGGCGTACGTCCTGCACACGCTGGCCGCGGAACTGATCTGCGGTCAGAGCATCGGGAAAATGGTTTTCGGACTGCGGGTGGTTGATCTCAAAGGCAAACCTCCCACCGCCTGGGCGATCGTGCTGCGGAATCTGCTGCGGGTGGCGGACGTGACGCTGGGACTGCCGCTGCTGATCGTGCTGATGACGCCGCTGCGGCAGCGCGTGGGGGATCTCATCGCCGGGACGGTGGTGATTTCGCGCGACGGCGAGGAAGCGGAGGAGCAGTCGTAGGGCCACAGGCGGTTATGCCGCGTCCGATACGTGGTCGGCATCTTTTTTCTCTGCTGAGCAGTTGGCATTCCGCCACGGCATGAACAAATCACAACTTTCGGTTCACATCCCGGACACGGAATTTCTGGGATCTTACGATCAGGAATTTGCTAAAACAGCGTGCCGGCCTAGAATCAGATCTGACAGGGCATATCGCGCCGGCTAGATTGAAAGACAACGCGCGAGGATTTTCATGGAGGAAAGTCGATGGGTAGCTCCCTTGGGTATCGGCGCGCGCCCTGAAAAAAGGCAATGTGTTGAAGGCATTAAACAGATTGACGTCATACATGCCTGCGATTTGCGGCGGTGGTCTTCGAGGGCACCGCCAACCGCAGCGCCGGCTGACGTTCATGGAGCCACTCGAGCGCCGAATGTATTTATCAGCCGTACCGCTCCTGGCGAGCGGCATCAGCCCGAATGAGGCCATCACCACCAATCCCAGCGTCCAGCAAGATCCGTCGATCGCGGTTGATCCGCACAATGCCAGCCATCTTGTCATGAGCTATATGGATTACTCGCTGGTGACGACAGGTTACGCGGGAATCGGCGTGGCGGTGTCGGAGGACGGCGGCGACACGTGGCAGACAAGCGACATTCAATTGCCGTCGAGTTTCAACCAGGGCGCCGCGTCGCCGATCGTTCATTTTGACGACCAGGGTCGTGTGTTCGTCAGTTTTTCAGCGGCGACGTTTCTGGGAACCAAACCCGGTCTGACCGATCCCGATTTCTTTGATTCGCCGAATCCCGTGAGCGAGCGGAGCTACGGCTTCGAATCGAATAACGGCATATTCGTCGCCGAGAGCGACGACGGGGGAAGCACGTGGAATACACCGGTGGCGGTGGTTTCGCATCTTTACGATGGAACGGATCCGGTGCTTTTTGAGGTCTCCCCGGATCTGGGGATTGATACCTTTGCAGAACTGCCGGACGGGCAGGCGAATCCAAATTACGGGAATCTGTATGAAGTGTGGACACGGGTATACACCCCGGGCACGATGCCGGGCGATCCGGGTTTCACCGGGGGAACCGACGGGATGATCGCAGTCTCGAAGGATCATGGCCAGACCTGGCAGATCGAGGTCAACTCCGCGGGTGTGACGGCAATCGACGATCCAGTGCGCGATTTGAGCGACGCGCCGCCAGGTCTCGGTTACATCGACCAGGTGCATGTTTCAGTTGGTCCGGAGGGGGATGTTTACGTCTCGGATTACGGAGGAGGTGACTTTTCCGTATTGCACTCTACAGACGCGGGCCAGACGTTTGCGGCGCCGGATCACAGTACGGATAATTACCTTGCCTTCGGCACTGGATTCGACAGCGCGCCGCTCAACGGGTTTCTGAACACCAACCAGTTTCGGACCAACTCGGAGCGGGACATTTTCGCCGATCCGACCCGTCCCGGGGTCGTCTATGCCGTCGAGACCATTTCCACGGTCGATCCTTCGGGCAACGTGGTCGACGAAGCCGAGGTGAATTTCGCACGCTCAACGGATTATGGCCTGACCTGGTCCAGCGCGTTCACGGTCGGTGAAAATCCCGCGCAGGTGCTCAATGACGAAAACGGCGGCATCAAGCCATCCGGCGCCAATCCCAACGACGTGATTGCCGGCCAGGCGTTTGCGAAGCTGAGCGTTGATGCGCAGGGCGACATCGCCGTCATCTGGTATGACACGCGGGTCGATCCAAACAACCATCTTTTGAACGTATTCGGGACGGTCAGCACGGATGGCGGACTATCCTTCAGCCCGAATTTCCGGATCAGCAGTGTTTCGTTCGATGCCAACAACGGAGCGTTCACCGACGCCGCGGGCCGAACGGATTATTATCTCGGCGACTACATCGGACTTGCGACGGCGAACGACACCGGCTTTGCGGCCTGGACGGATACGCGCAACGGAAACCAGGACATCTATTTCTCCCAATTCACCATGAATCCCGCTCCGGCGGCGTTGAACGACCGATTTGAGCCGAATGACACGCCGTCGGCAGCGACAAACCTGGGCACCGTGTTTCAGACTTATTTGCCGAAGCTGGACGCTCCCGCGGGAGACAGCGACTGGTATAGTTTGAAGGCGGCTGCGACTGGGCAATTGACGGTGACGACCACGCAGGCGAACGCGGGCAGCCAGCTGCTGCAATTGCAATTATGGGATTCGACGGGGACAACGCTTCTGGCGACCGGGACGGCGGTCGAGAATGAGTCGGGGCAGGTCACCGGGGAAATTATCTCGACGATCGGCACTTCCGGCACGACTTACCTGGTGAATGTTGCGCCGATCGGCGCGGGCGACGGATATTCACTCCAGGTGGAAAGTCTCACCGCGGACCTGGGAACGCAGGCTTACGGCGTGCAAAGCGGCAGCTTGGCCGTGGGGGATCAGGATTTTTACAAGCTGACGACCGCCGCCGCCGGATCGTTGCAAGTGCAACTTACGCCAGGATCGGGCGCCACGGGGTCGATGAGCCTGGAGATTCTGAACGCCGCGAACCAATCCGTGCTGGCATCGGGACAGGCATCGGGCGGTGGCCAATCGGCGACGGTCGCGGTGAGCCAGGGGCAGGCCGTTTTGTTGCACGTCTTTGGCGACTCGACAACGTCCGGAAGTTTCGGACTCACCTTCGTCAACCTCGATCAGGACACCGTCGCCGCCAGCAGCACGTTGATTCCCGCCGGATTGGACCCTTCACAATCGGTTGTCGCCGACCTTAGGGGTAACGGCATTGAGGATATCGTTGTCGCGGATGCCAGCAGCGACACGGTTAGCGTGCTATTGGGCAACGGGAACGGAACATTTCAGGCGCCGCGGCAATATTCCGTGGGCGCTTTCGCCTCAACGGCGCGGTTAACAAATGGCTTGCTCCCGCGATTTCGCCGGGCCATCGCCGTCGCCGATTTCAATCATGACGGCATTCCCGACATCGTCGTGACCAATTATGACTCGGGGGATGTGTCGGTGTTGCTGGGCAACGGCGACGGGACATTTCAGCCGCAGCGCCGCTTCAACGCCGTGCCCAATCCGTTCGATTTGGCGGTGGGCGATTTGACCGGAAACGGGAATCAGGACATTGTGGTAGTCAGCGCCAATTCAACACCGGGGCTGAATCTTTTGCAGGTTTCGGTGGGCGTACTGTTGGGCCGCGGCGACGGAACATTCCTTCCGCCTAAAACCTTCGACATCAATTTGCCCGCCGGCGACGAATTCCCGATGTCGAGTGTCCAAATTGCCGACGTCAACGGGGATGGCATTCCCGACCTGATCGTCAGCGGCGGCAGCGATTCGCAAATCCGTGTGTTCCTGGGCAACGGCGATGGAACATTCAGTCCCGGCCCCGTTTTTTCGAGCGCTCAGTTGGGGACCGGATTGCTGGTGACGGACCTCAACGGCAACGGCATCCCCGACATCATCAACGCCTCCTACGGAACCGGATCAGCGTTCGCCTTTTCGGATAACGGCGACGGGACGTTCTCCCCGCTCGCCGGCGCAAGCCAGTTCGTCGTCGGACAAACCCCGGTTGCATTGGCGATGGCTGATTTGGGAAGCAGCCTGCAGAACGGCACCAGCAACCTGGGTCCGCCGGACGGACATCCCGACCTGATCGTCGCTAATTCCGGCGTCAAATTCGGCCTCGCCAACCTCGGTCCGCCCGACGTGGTGGTTTTGCCCTCGATCTACAACACACAGGGCCAATTCACCGGCTTCGGTCTTCCCGACATTCTGTACACCGGCATCGCTCCCCAGGACGTGAGCGTGGGAGATTTCAATGGCGACGGTGTCGCGGACGTGGTGGTCACGGATCAGGACGGAATTCACATTATTTTTGGCGCGCCGCCGACCATCGTTCCCAACAACACCCCGGCGACGGCGCGGAACCTTGGCGCCGTTGTCCATCTGGTGGAACCAACATTGACGATTGTTCCCGGACATTCCAACGCTTATTTCGATCTCACGGCGCCCACCGAGGCGGCCAGCGGCGCGGGAGATGAGGTCCTCGATTTTTCGGCGTTGTTTCAGGATCTCGTCGGAACGGGACTGACGATGCAGCTATTGGATTCCGCGGGAAATGTTTTGGCGTCCGGCGACAGGTTCCGCGCGCAGGTGCAGCAGGGCCAGGCGCTGACTTTGCACGTCTTCGGCTTGGAAGTTGGAAATGCCGGCGCGTACACCCTCGATATTGACGCGCTTCCCCAAGTGGTTTCTGTGGCCGCTCAGTCCCTCATCCCCGGTGCCGACGCGGAATTTGGTGGGCCGATATCCAGTCTTGTCATCAACTTCCAGGGGGACCGACTTGATCCGACGGCGGCGCAGAATCCCGCGAATTACCAGGTGATCTGGTTCGGCCCCGAGGGCTTGCCCGGTGCCGGCGTCGATCTGGCAATTCCACTTGCCACCGGACAATCCGCCGTCTACGACCCCGGCACCAATTTGGATGTCATCACGGGAACAACCTATCCGACCGCCGTGCGGCAAACCGTTACCCTTCTCTTCGATGCCCCTCTGCCCGCGGGGTCGTACGAAATCGAGCTTTCACCCAATATCACCTCGGCAGCATTCAATGAGGCTGAACAGGGCATCTTGGCGGAAACAGGCTCGTTTGGCGGCCACCCGGTTGTGTCGTTGGCCAATGGGCAATTGGTGCAGGGCGCCCGAGTGGAGGAAACCAATCTCGTCTCCTCCACGGCAGGGGTGGGACGTTTCAATAACCTTCGGTCCGGCAATCTGTTCCTGACGCAGCTTCACAGCGACCTGGGCGCGCTGCTGGACTCCCAACTCACGCAGGCAGGCGACCAGCCGGCGATTACCTCTGTATTGCTAACCCAGATATTGCAGCGCTTCGACCCGATATTCAGCACGCCCGGTTTCATTGTCCCTCCGCTGCTGGTCATTTTCCTCGACCCCGTGTCGCTTGATCTGGCCGATCCCAGCGGAGACCACATCAACTACAACTTGCAAAGCAATGCACTATCGAATCCGGTGGCAAATGCCTTTGTTAGCGTTGTCAGTAACGTCGAGGTGATTGTCATGCCGATCGTCCATGGTCAATTCGACCTCGACGTCGCGGATGTTCCAGCAACCAGTCGCGGCGGCGTGGCGATTATCGGGACGCAGTTGCAAGAGACCATTTCGCTAACGGATGCTCTGCGCGGCGGCCAAAGGGATTTCCAATTTGGCCTTCCAGCCAATTTTGTCGTTCCGGTGACGATCGCGGCCGCGGACGACGCGCCTCCGATTTTGCTCGCCGATTTCGGTGACGCCACGGAGGGGCCGCCGCCACCGGAGGAATCACTCATCGATCGATTCATTGCCGAAACGGGCCTTGGAGTGGCCGCGAGCTTGCCGACGGAGTATGCCGGGTTGCCGGAGGATACTGTTCATGAACCTCTTTACTTTGACGAACTCCTTGCCGCTGACGTGACGGCAAACCCTCCTGCACCCAACCAGGCGCTACTGGGCCAGCCCGCGCAGGGTCCGCCAACAACGCGCCCGTCCACTTTAGATCAGCAAACGCCAGGTCAGCCAGCGGCGGGTCAATCAAGTCTCCCGCAGGTTGCGCCCATTCAAACGGCGCCTCAAGTCCCTCAACCGGCCAATCTGGGCCAGCCATTTCACGGCAACCGCCCTTCAACGCTTCCGTCGCCGCGCCCAACCAGCCGACCAAGCGGGGCTCTACTTCCCTCAGGTCAGGTGACGCCGGACGATCGTGAGGCAGTGAATGAATTTGAGATCGAGCCTGACGGACCGGGCGCTCGGCGCGATATCCAAAACGCGAGGAAAGTGTCGGCACTGATCGTCGCGCCAATGCGCGATAAGCCCGATTCTAATCGCCGATCAATTGAATTGGCCCTGGGCTTACTGTATTGCACTCCGTGGTTGATGCACGGTATCGCCGGCAGGGCTGAAATTCGTCGGAAATTGAAAGCAAAGTCCGCTTCCCGTAGGCCCGGAAGTGCATCCAGGGGCTTCGATTGACGCGCAGGCAAAAAACGTAGACCGTGTTAACGATCGCCTGTCGCGTGGATCATGACGTAGCGGGCGACAAAGATGGCGATGATGGCGAACGCTGCCACGATGGTGAGGTACATGTACAGCGGGCCTTTGACCCAGGGGGCAATCAGCGGGGCCTTGGGCGGCTTTTCGTCCGGGTCTGATTGCGGCTCTTGAGCGGTCATCTTTTTCATAGCGAACAGGCGATGAGGGGTTCCGGGTCGTCGCCGGAATGGAGCCAGCGGCGGCCGTCCAATTCGATCAGGTCCATCGCGGCCTTGGGGCCCCAGGTGTTGGGGGCGTATTGCTGGACAGGGTTGGGGCTTTGGGCCCAGGCCTCTTCGATGGGGTCGATGACCTGCCAGGCGGCTTCGGCTTCGTCGCCGCGGATGAACAGGGTTTGGTCCCCCAGCAGGGCATCATAGAGCAACCGTTCGTAGGCTTCGGGGGGTTCGGTCCTGAAGGCGGTTTTGTAGAGGAAATCCAGAGCGACGGATTTGATGACCATGGCGCCGCCGGGGACTTTGCCGTTCAGACGCCAACTGATTCCCTCTTCGGGTTGGACGCGGATGACGAGGTCGTTGGGGAAGATCTGGTCGCACTGTTTTTGGAAGAGGGTCAGGGGCGGCGAGCGGAACCGGACGACGATTTCGCTGAGTTTTTCGGGAAGACATTTTCCCGTGCGGAGATAGAAGGGCATTCCGCTCCATCGCCAGTTGTCGATGAAGAGTTTGATGGCCGAGAAGGTTTCGGTGCGCGAGTTCGGGGCGACGCCGCGGGCCTTGAGATAGCCGGCGGTCGGTTTCATCGCGGACTTATCCCTGTATTGGCCCGATCCATATTGGCCGCGGATGGCCTGGGAATCGACGAGGTTGGATCGGAGGGGTCGGACCGATTTGTAGACCTTCACTTTTTCGTCGCGGATGCTGATGGAGTCGAGGGCGGCTGGGGGCTCCATGGAAACCAGGGCCATGAGTTGGAACATGTGGTTCTGAATCATGTCGCGCGTGGCGCCGCTCCGGTCGTAATATCCGGCGCGGTCGTCGGCGCTGACGGTTTCGCTGACGGTGATCTGGACGTGATCGACGTACTTGTAGTTCCAGATCGGCTCGAAGATCGAGTTGGCGAAACGCATGACCATGAGGTTCTGGACGGTTTCCTTGCCGAGATAGTGGTCGATGCGGAAGACCTGCTTTTCGTCGAAATATTTGAGCAGGAGGGCATTGAGTCGCCGGGCGGATTGCAGATCGCGGCCGAAGGGCTTTTCAATGATGATTCGCTGGAAGCCGGCGGTTCCGGTCAGGCGCTCGCCGAGCCGGGTGATGAGGCTCTCGAACACCTCGGGGGGCGTGGAGACGTAGAAGAGGCGGTTGGAGCCGGTATCGTGGGATTGGTCGAATTCCGCGAGTCTGGCGGCGAGGCGTGCGTGGTCGTCGGCGGAATCGTAGGAGCCGGGGATGTAGTAAATGTTGGGCTCCATCCGTTTCCAGGCGGCTTCGTCGATGGGTTGGCGGCGCGCGTGTTTTTTGATGGCCTGGTAACAATCCAGGCGGTATTGCTGATCGTTGAGAGGCGTGCCGTCCTTCTTCTCGGTGGAACGGGCATAGCCGATCAAAACGAAACGGTCACTGACGAGCCGTTCGCGGCAGAGTTC
>JBEKIV010000081.1:0-14603 GCA_050011595.1 Tepidisphaeraceae bacterium | reverse complement strand
TACGACGGCGTAGTCAATAGTCCGGACCTGGCGGAGTTGGCGGCGAACTACAACCCGGGCGACAGCGGCGCCAACTCGGCCGGCGACGATGCGGCCCTGTACGCCTTTGCCGCCGCGAACGGAGTCTCCTTACCCGGTATGGTCAGCAGCGTGCCCGAACCGGCCTCCGTCGCGGTTCTGGCTGCCGCCGGACTCGGGTTCCTCGGCCGCCGGCGAAGAAGGTAAGCTCCTGGTGTGAAATCAAACGCCAAGGCGCACGACCCCCGGAGCACCCCGTTCCGGGGGTTGCTTATTTCCACGCCGATTGAAAGAGGACCGATTGAAAGGGGACATTCAAGATTTCCGGCTCACCGAGGCTCTTCATAAATCTGAGGGTCATCGACGTGGCCTACCGGCTTTACCATCGCTCGCCCGGTGGGCCAATGGAGTGCAAACAGCAGCAGCGCCAGCAACGCCGGAATCAAATTGGGCATGAAGGCGCCGGTCATGAGACATCCGATCAGGCTGAAAATTCCTCCCAAGGCCATCGCCAGTCCGACGGCGACCGTCGCGAAAATATATCTGCGGGGTTCCACGGGTCGCCCCAGCCAATAGTCCTTGAAGAGGCGCCCACGCCAAAAAAATGAGGCGGGCAAAACGAGGACAAGATACGCCATCGCGGCGACAAACCATTTCTCGGCGTCGGCGTGTGAGCGGGCGACGTTCCCCGTGGCCAGGCGCCAGATGAGCCATTGGAGAAGCAGGAACGGCACGGCCAGCAAAATGGCCCACCAAAGCCAGGCCCGTCGCAGCGCCTTGGGCACTGACAAGGTTGATGGGGAAGGCATTGGATCATTCGGCATCGTGACGTTCGTCATGGTTCATCTCCTGATCGAGAATCAAGTCCAATATCGTGCTCCGAAGCGAACGTGAAAATCGGGGGATACCCGGCTTTTCAAGTAGGAGAATTCTCTGATATGGCTCGACCGTCCGGCAAAGTCCGAGACTGGTCGAATCTTCTCTTGGGAGCTTTTATTCATCCAGGTCGATATACTCCGATTGCCGCAAGCGCATGAACGATGGCGCCGGGCATTGCCATTCCTGGTGCTCATGGATGACTCGAGAGCGCAATCCCAATGGATGAACCGATTATTCAGGCTCCGCACGCAAAGTCGCCCGAATCTCAGAAGCAGACGATGCGCGACGCGGAGGCCAAGGTTTTTTCCCAA
Source organism: Tepidisphaeraceae bacterium (assembly GCA_050011595.1). Classification (GTDB taxonomy): domain Bacteria; phylum Planctomycetota; class Phycisphaerae; order Tepidisphaerales; family Tepidisphaeraceae; genus PALSA-1353. The sequence continues at coordinate 13,395 of JBEKIV010000081.1, read as the reverse complement.
TTCAATGAAGATGGCATCCTGCGATGGCTTTTCGGCCACATCGCCCCCAAGACGCGGCGTTTCGTTGAATTCGGCATCGGCAACGGCAAGGAATGCAATACCGCCAACCTTTCAATCCACGGCGGATGGAGCGGCCTTCTAATGGATGGCAACCCCGTCGATGCCGAAAAGGCCAGATTATTCTACGCGTCGCAGCCACAACTCAAGAGCAATCAGGTCGCGGTATTTCACGCATTCGTGACCACCGACAACATCAACGATTTGCTCGCCCCCCACGCCGCCGCGGGACCGACCGATCTGCTTTCCCTGGATATTGACGGCAACGATCTTTGGGTCTGGCGCGCCATCACCGTGATCCAGCCGGCTGTCGTCGTCATCGAGTACAACGCCGCTTTCGGCCCGATTCGCACTTTGAGCGTGAATTACGACCCTGCCTTCGAACGTTTCAGTTACCACTCATCAGGGATCTATCACGGCGCGTCGCTGGCAGCGATGGCGAAGGTGGGAAGAGAGAAGGGCTACGTACTGGTCGGCTGCGAGTCCCATGGCGTGAACGCCTTCTTTGTCCAGGCGCAACTGGCCGCTTTGGCTGGGCTGGTGGAACTGACCCCCAAAGAGGCCTACTATGAACACGCTTGGCGTGCGGCGCGATTCGGATCGAGCGAATCCCAGTTTGATTTGATCCGTCATCTGAAGTTGATCGAAATCTGACGTACGGGGCGTTTCAAAATCGGAACCCTGTTTCTTTCGAAGGAGAGCCGGATGGGCGTAAATTCATCATCGCCGAAAGAGATCACGTTTGTGGACCTCGAGCGCGAATTGGCCGTGACACGCAGGGTATTGGAACGGCTGCCGGAGGAGAAATTCGCATGGAGGCCGCATGAGAAATCAATGAATCTCGGCCGGCTGGCGATGCACGTGGCCACTCTGCCGGAGTGGGCGCGGGGGGCGATCGTCAACGAGGGGTTGGACATGGCGACGGCGCCCCGGCCACGGACCGACCCGAGGGATCGGAAGGATTTATTGGAGACTTTCGATCAGAGCGCCGCGGCGCTGCGTGAGGCGGTAGGGCGGTTCGATGCGGCGAGCATCGGCAACCCGTGGACCGTGCGCAATGGACCGCATGTCATGACGACCCAGCCCCGCGCCGTCGTTTACCGAGTTTGGTGTTTGAATCACATGATTCATCATCGCGGGCAACTGTGTCTATATTTGCGGCTGCTGAATGTTGCAGTTCCAACGGTCTATTTCAACTCCGCCGACGATCCGACCTGGGTCTTCGAGTGATAGTGCCGCCCGGTACTCCCGGATGACCTGGCATTGCCGATATTGGGGCATATATTCATCAACCGCCCGGATACAGCCGAAATGGATGGGCCGTGGAGCATGAGATTGCCACAACATCGGGCCCGGATCGTCGGTCCTCGAAGATGGGGTCCATCGACTCGCCGCTTTCGCGCCCGCACGTTCCGGCCCTGGATGGCATGCGTGGGTTGGCCATTCTGGCCATCATTGTGCTGCATTTCGGCGAGCTATGCGGTCAGACGACGGCGGCGCAGCGGGCCTGGCACACCCTCCTCTCGCCGCTTTGGATGGGCGTCGATTTGTTCTTCGTTCTCTCGGGCTTTCTCATCACTCGCATTTTGTTGGCCGCCAAGGGCAAGCCCCGCTTTTTCTTTAATTTTTACGGCCGGCGAACCGTTCGGATATTTCCGTTGTATTACGGCGTGCTGCTGGGAATTTTCGTGATCCTGCCCCTGATTCGCCCCGGCCGTCCGGCCCCGGAGCTTCGTGCCCAGCAGGTTTGGTTCTGGACCTATCTCAGCAATTTCCGCATGGCCTGGACCGGCCGGCTGTGGGCCGCCGATGCCGTCCGCGTCAACCATTTCTGGTCGCTGGCCGTGGAGGAACAGTTCTATCTCGTCTGGCCGACGCTGGTGAGTTGGCTGGATCGGCGCACGCTGCGGCGGACGTGCCTGGCGATCATCGCCGCGGCGCCGGTTGCGCGGGCCGTGGCGATTCTCGGATTTCACGTCGATTGGGCGGTGGTCTTCGGCATGACGCCGTTTCGCATGGACACGCTTTGTTACGGCGCCCTGGTTGCCGTCTTGGCGCAGGATTCCAAGGCCTTGGAGCGCGTTCGGCGCTGGGCGCCATCGGCGGTGGTGCTGTGTCTTGCCGGTTTGGCCTGTCTGTTTGCCGCGCGGGGCGGCCTGGACAGTGGACAGCCCTCGGTTCAACTCATCGCCTATACGTTGACCGGCCCCCTCTTCGCCGGATTGATCCTTTGGACCCTCGCAAGGAGCGGGCCGAATCGACTCTCCTGGGCCTTCGAGGCTCGCTGGCTCACGTTCCTCGGAAAATACAGTTATGGGTTGTACGTCTTTCACTATCTTCTGATGCCTCAGTATCAGCACATTTTCAGTCTGATTGATCCGCGGGCTTCCGGCGAATTGGGAATTGTCCAAACGTTGGCCTTCGAGGCGCTGGCCATGGCTTGCTCCGTGGCGATCGCCATCCTCAGCTATCACCTCTATGAAGCGCAGTTTCTAAAGATCAAAAGGTATTTCAGCTCGCGCGACGGTGGAGAACCCCCCACGCCCGTCGGTGTGTCCGGGCCTCTGGCGGCCAAGTCCGAATAACCGCATCAATTCGGCTCCCGTGGAAAGCCGCCCGATAGAGCCGATCAAGTCAACCTTATCGGACTGTCCAAGCCGCCCGTCAGGGTGTAATGAAGCTTACAACCTGCCCATCTCTCATATTCGCCATATTCTAATTAATCGGCAGTTTTGCTCCGATGGGTGTTGAGAAGGCCTGCGAAGAATTTCTAGGCAGGGCCAATCGGAGGAGCGCACATGAATTATCCACCGATGCGACGAAAATTCGCGGTGCTCCAGGCGTTGCTGATCGCGGCCATCGCAGCGACGTTGCCGGGGCAGGTGCGCGCCTCGGCGACCACAAAGCCCAGCGCCGCCACCAAGCCAAGCGAGGTCTTTCGGCCCAGTTCCATCGGCGGCGATCTGACGGGGCTTAGTCTGGAAGACCTGATGAACGTCCAGGTCACCAGCGTGGCCAAGGAGCCGCAGAGGATCGCCGACGCGCCCGCGGCGGTCACGGTCATCGGACAGGATGACATTCAGCGTTCGGAATTGGGCAGCATTCCCGACCTCCTGCGCTTAGTGCCTGGGATGGACGTTGCCCAGATCAACTCAGGTCATTGGGCGATCAGCTCGCGCGGGTTCAACGGATTGCTCGCCGACGATCTGCTGGTCCTGATGGACGGCCGTTCGGTTTACACGCCGGCGTTTGGCGGCGTGACCTGGAATTCCGTCAACTATCCCCTGATGGACCTCGACCGCATTGAGGTCATCCGCGGTCCCGGTTCGACCTTGTGGGGTTCCAACGCCGTCAACGGCGTGGTCAATATCATTACCAAATCCTCCAAAGACACCCAGGGTCTGCTGGTCGATACGCGAGGCGGCAGCCAGCAGGACGTCGGCAACATCCGCTACGGCGGACAGATTGGCGATGACACCTACTACCGGGTCTATACGCAGTATCAGTACACAGGCAACGGCGTGCTGTCCGACGGCGATCCCGCGCACGACGAATGGCAGGGGATGCAGAGCGGATTCCGCGTCGATCGGTATGCCTCCACCGAGGATACTCTGACCCTTCAAGGCGACGTGTACGAGCAGCAGTTGGCTGAAACCACGCAGCCGTTTCCATTCACGGAAGATACCTCATATTACGCAAACGGCGGCAACCTCCTGGGACGCTGGACACATACTGAATCGGACCGCGCCGACACCTCGATCCTGGCGTATTACGATCGGCAGGTCCTTTCCAATCCTCAGCCCATTGGTTACGAGCAAGACAGTTTTGACATCGAGCTCCAGAATCGCTTTCCCATCGAGCAGCTTCAGGACGTCACCTGGGGATTGGGAGCGCGGGATCACTTCATTCGTCTTGATAGTTCCGCCTTTGTCACCGCCAGCCCCATTTACACCAACGAATTCATCTACAACGGATTTGTTCAGGACCAGGTCTCGATCGTCCCGAACCGCCTCCAGTGGTATGTCGGAACGAAGCTCGAATACAACAGCCTCACGTATTTTGACGTACAGCCGAGCACGCGGCTGCTCTGGACTCCGGATGAGAAGAACTCCGTCTGGGCGGCGTTCTCGCGTTCCGTGCGGGTTCCATCCATCTACGAGGAGACCCATCTGAACCTCCCCGGCTACCAGGTCGGTACGCAAGATCCCGACGCGGAAACAACCGAGTCCTTTGAAATTGGATACAAAGTCCAGCCTCTCAAGCCCCTCACCATGGACATTACGGGTTTTTACAACATTTACTCCGACCTGATTGTGCCGGTTCCAAACCCGCTCTCGCAGACGGAGGTGGACTACGCCAACGCCGCGGATGCCCACAGCTATGGCGGTGAAGCGTCGGTCAACTGGCAGGTCAATCCGAAATGGCGGGTCGGAGCCAGCTACAGCTTTCTCCAGGTTGATGCTCACCCAATTATCCGTTCGCCGATCGACCTGTTTATTCCACCCTATGAGATTCAATACCTCTCGGGCAGCAGTCCGGAGAACCAGTTCCAGATTCACTCGTATCTTGACCTCCTGAAGAACCTTCAGTTCAACGCCTCCCTGTACTACGTGGATTCGCTTCCCTTGATCAACGGCGTCCTGTACGGAGGGAACTACCAGAGCGTGAATAGCTATTTCCGGCTGGACATGAACCTCCGCTGGCAGATCAACCCAAACATGACTTTGGCGGTGGGCGTGCAGAATCTTTTGCAGAATCGCCATTTTGAATCGGGAAGCATCGATGCCCAGTCGGAGCCCAGCGAGGTGCCGCGGACCGTGTTCGCCGAGTGGACCATGACTTATTGAGTGAAGGACCGGGAAACCGGCCGAAAGCTTGTTGTTTGGCGGCATGAATTATGTGCAAGCGTGGCAGGGTTTGGAAAATTGGGGCGGTCATCGCATTGCTGACCGTGGCGTGGCCATGCCGGGCGGATGCCCCGACGCGGGAATATCAGGTGAAAGCGGCGTTTGTGTACAACTTCACGCAGTTTGTCGAATGGCCCGATTCCGCCTTTGCTTCAAAGGATTCTCCGTTCGTTGTTGCCACGGTGGGCGCCGATCCGTTCAACGGGGCGCTGGAACAGGCCATGGCCGCCAAATCGGTGGCCGATCGCACCGTGACCGTTCAGCATTTCGCCTCGGTCGACAGCCTCGGCTCATGCCAACTCCTGTTCGTCCCGGCCTCGCAGGACTCGTCGGCGAAGGCGCTGTGCGACAAACTCGACGGCAAGCCGGTCCTGACCGTTGGGGAGAGCGACGGATTTCTCCCAGCCGGCGGCGGCATTCGCTTTTTCTTCGAGGACAATCGAATCCGTTTTGAAATCAATCCCGACCCCATTGCCGCCGACGGACTCAAGGTCAGCGCCAAGCTGATGAAACTCGCCAGGATTTACCGGAAATGAAAACGCAAAAAAACTCTTTTGTCATGTTGAAGACGCTGAAGGCGAAACTGCTGGCGATGAGCCTGGTTTCGGCGGGCGCGGCGCTGCTGAGCGCCGGGGCCGTCCTGGCGGCGTTTAACTATCGCGAGATCCGCCAGGCGCTGGTCACTGACACCCAGACCTACGCCAACATCGTCGCCCAGAACACGACCGCCGCGCTCTCCTTCGGCGACGCCAACGACGCCGCACAGACCCTGGCGTCGCTTCGCGCCGAACCGCACGTCGTCGCCGCAAGCATCTATGACCGCTCGAGGAAAAAGCTGGCCGTCTACTTCCGCGACGCCGCCGTGCCCCTCCCGCCCTTCACGCCGCTGGGAGCCGGCGAATGCCGGTTCGGCGACGATTCGCTGGTCGTGACCAGTCCCGTGGAGTTAAACGGACGCCTGCTCGGCTGGGTATACGTGCAATCCGACCTCAGGCAATTGTCGGAGTGCGCCCGCGATTCCGCGATGGTCTTCGGCACCGTGATGCTCAGCGCCATGGCGCTGGCGTTGGCGCTTTCCCGCCGGCTTTCACGCTTCATCGTGGGACCCGTCGAACATCTCAGCAAGACGGCTCAGACCATCACCGACGACCGCAATTACCAGGTCCGCGCCACCAAGACCACCGACGACGAATTGGGACGGCTGGTCGATTGCTTCAACGCCATGCTCGAGCAGATCGAGCAGCGAGATGCGCAATTGAATCTCCACCGGCATCATCTGGAAGAACTGGTGGCGGCCCGCACCGCCGAGCTTTCCGCCGCCAAGGACAAGGCCGAGGAGGCCAGCCGCGCCAAGACCGCGTTCCTGGCCAACATGAGCCACGAAATCCGCACCCCCATGACCGCGATCCTCGGCTATTCCGACCTGATGCTCTCGCCCGTGCAGACCATGTCCGATCGGGTGAACTGCCTCCAGGTGGTGCGGCGCAACGCCCGCCATCTGATGGACCTCATCAACGACATTCTCGACATCAGCAAGATTGAAGCCGAGAAGTTGACGGTGGAAAGAACCCCCTGCGACGTGGCCCGGCTCGCCGTCGACGTGGTTTCCATGCTGCGCGTCCGGGCGATTGCCAAGCAGATTAACCTGAGGGTGGAATTTGCCGGCGACATTCCCGAGATCATCCGGACCGACCAGTTGCGCTACAAGCAGGTCTTGATGAACCTGACCGGCAATGCCATCAAGTTCACCGAGCATGGCGAGGTGTGCATCAGGGTTTCGGTGGAGAAAACCTCCGCCGGGTCAAGCCTCGTTAAGACCGAGGTGAGCGACAGCGGCATCGGAATGACCCGGGAGCAGATCGGACGCCTGTTCCAGCCGTTTGTCCAGGCGGATGAGTCGATGACCCGCAAGTACGGCGGATCGGGGCTGGGATTGGTCATCAGCAAACGGCTGGCGACGCTGCTGGGGGGCGACCTGGTCGTTCGATCGGAGCTTGGACGCGGCAGCCAGTTCACCCTGGTCGTTGACGGCGGGCCGCTGGATGGCGTGCCCATGCGTCACGGCCTCACCGAATCGATGCTCGCCGTTTTCGCCTCGCCGACGCAATCCGATGACATCGCCCTTCATGGCCGCATTCTGCTGGCCGAGGACGGCGTCGACAATCAGCATCTGATCACCATGCACTTGACGATGGCCGGCGCCGAGGTCGTCGTGGTTCCCAACGGACAGGAGGCCGTCGAACGCGTCAAATCCGAGACGTTCGACCTGGTGCTGATGGATATGCAGATGCCCGTCCTCGACGGATATCAGGCCACGGCGCAACTCCGCCGTCTTGGATACAAGCTCCCCATCATCGCTCTCACGGCTCACGCCATGAGCGGCGATCGCGCCAAATGCCTGGACGTCGGCTGCACCGACTATCTCACCAAGCCGATCGACAAGGAGGTCCTGGTGCGGTCCGTGGATGGATACTTGAGGCCGATCTCCGGTAGCCAGCGGCGTGCCGCGACGGTCGCCGCGCCGCTCCCGCAGCCCGCGCCGCCAAAAACCGCCGAAGAGTTGCGCCCCGTGAACGCCGACTCGGCCAACGCCGCCATGCAGCACGCCGTCCTCGGATTCGTGTCGCGGCTTCCCGCTCGCGTCAACTCGCTGGCGTCGCTCTCGGCAAGCCAGGAGATGGACGAACTGCGGCGGCTTCTCCACCAACTGAAAGGCGCCGGCGCGGGTTATGGCTTCCCCAAAATCACCGAAGTCGCCGCCAAGGCGGAATCGCTCATCAAGGCGACCGCCGAGGCCCAAGCCGTCCAGACCGCCGTCAACGAATTGATCGACCTGATCCGTGGCGTCGAGGGCTACGACGCGAACAGAGAAAGTGATGACAAACCAAAAGTTGCTCATAGTTGACGACTCGGAGGATATTCAGGAGCTCGTGCGGGTCTGGTTGGCGCGGGAACCTCTGGATTTCTTTTCGTGTGCCGATGGCCGGGACGCCCAGGCCGCCGCCGCGGATCTGCGTCCCGACCTCATTCTTCTTGACGTCGATCTTCCCGGCGCCGACGGGTTTGAGGTCTGCAAACGGTTGAAGTCCGATCAGGCGACCGCGGATATCCCCATCGTCTTCCTCACCGGCGCTTCTTCCACGGAAGAAAAGCTTCGCGGTCTGGAAATGGGCGCGACCGATTACATCACCAAGCCGTTCGATCCCGCCGAACTCCGCGCCCGCGTCCGCTCCTCCCTTCATACCAGGAACCTGATCGACCTGCTGGCGCAGAAGGAGGAGCGGTTCCGCGTCCTGGCGGAAAACTCCTCGGACGTGATTTCCCGCCAGACGCTTGACGGCACTTTCCTCTACGTGTCGCCCGCCTCCCTTGCCATTCTTGGATATGCCCCCGAGGAGATCGTCGGTCTGAAGCTGGGGGGACTGGTGCATCCCGATGACCGGCAGGCCGTCGAGACCTGTTACGCCGCGGCCCGCTCGGTGGGCGAAACCGGGCAGATCGAGTTCCGCTTCCGCCGCGCCGACGGGAAATACATCTGGTTGGAGTCCACCTGCCGGAGGGTTTTGCATCCCGCCGGCGGGAACGCCGGGGAGGTTTACGCCTCGGCGCGCGACGTCACCTTGCGCAAGCAGATGGAATATCGCGAGCAAGTGCGCGCCGAAACCCTGGAAATGATCGCGCAGGGCCGGCCGATGGACGACATCCTCAATCGGCTGGTGGATGCGGCCCACCGCCAGGAGCCCCACGCCGCCGCCGTCGCCGTCGCCCTGATTGGCGAGCAAAGCCGGCACTTGGCGCCAAGGCTCCCCAAAGCCCTGGCGGCGGCCATCGAAACCAAGCTCCCCGACATCATCGCTCGCTTCGTCACCCTCTCCGCCAACCACGCGGATCGCGCAATCGTCTGCGATTTGCGCGACGAACCCGCCTGGGCCGATCTCTGGCCACAACTCGGCGAGCATGGAATCCGTTCCTGCTGGGCGATGTTGATCCACTCGCGTCATCGCGAGCCCTGCGGGGCCTTCTGCATTTATCTTCGCGACAATCAGCGGCCCGGAGCGTCGGCGGTTGAAATGCTCAAGCTCGCCAGCGAACTGACCGGCGTGGCCCGCGAGCACCGCCAACTGACCCAGCAGCTGACCTTCCAGGCCCATCACGATGCCCTCACCGGGCTTCCCAACCGCGTCCTTTTCAACGACCGACTTCAGCAGGCTTTGGCCGCCGCCGCCCGCATCTCCCAACCCCTGGCCGTTCTTCTGATCGACGTGGATCGCTTTAAGCTCGTCAACGACACCTACGGACATCCCAACGGCGACGAACTCCTTTGCCAGGTTGCGACCCGATTGGGACACCGGCTCCGCGCCTCCGACACGCTGGCCCGGATGGGAGGCGATGAATTTGCCGCCATCCTCTGCAATCTCGCCAATCCCGCCGATGCCGACGGCGTTGCCAAGGAACTCGTTAACGCATTCGAGCGCCCGATCGATTTGCTCGGCCGGGAATTGGTGGTGACCGTGACGATCGGCGCGGCGATTTTTCCGCGGCATGGGACGGATGCGGCCTCCCTTCTCCGCAACGCCGATCTGGCGCTCTATCGCGCCAAGGAAGCCGGTGGAAACATCGCCCTGCTCTTCCTCCCGGAAATGGGCGAGGGGATCGTGGCCCGGCTCGAATTGGAAAGCGCCCTCCGTCACGCCGTCGATAGGAACGAGCTTTGCCTCCAATATCAGCCCAAGGTCGACCGTCGCGGAAAAATCCACAGCGTCGAAGCCCTGATCCGCTGGAATCATCCCACGCTCGGCCTGGTTTCTCCCGGGGCCTTCATTCCGCTGGCCGAGGATACCGGGCTGATTCTTCCCGTCGGCGCCTGGGTGCTCCAGGAGGCCGCGCGCCAGTTCCGGCGATGGCGCCAGGAAGGGTGCGCGCCGCAATCCGTGGCGGTGAACGTCTCGACGCTCCAATTCGCACAGCCGGATTTCATTGCCACCGTCGAATCCGCGCTCCTGACCTCCGGCTGCAATGAGCCATGGCTCGAAATCGAACTCACCGAAAGCCTCCTCATGCGGAACATGCGCGACGCCATCGACAAGCTCGCCGTGCTCCACCAGCGCGGCGTCCGAGTCGCCATCGACGATTTCGGCACCGGATATTCCTCCCTGGCGTATCTCCAGCGCCTCTCGCTGGAGACGTTGAAGATCAATCAAGTATTTTTCGACATGGTCAAGCCCCGCAATTCCGAGGTCAACGGGAAATCCATCATCGGCGCCATCGTCGCGCTTGCCAAAAGCCTCGGATTGCAAGTCGTCGCCGAGGGCGTCGAAACCGAGTTCCAGCGGAAATTCCTCGTCGATGCCGGGGTCGATCTGATGCAGGGCTTTCTGTTCGGCGCCGCGCTGTCGGCCGATGAAATCGAGGTGTTGCTGAAACTGGGCGTGATCCCCGCCGCGCGGGCCCTGGCGCGGCCGGCATGATCCGGCAAGTTCGGCCGATCTCGTTCAAGCCGCTCAATTGACCTCCATCACCGTCCCTCGCACATCCGCGGAGGCGAAGCCTTGCGACTGGTGCGGTTGAATCTGATCGATCCGAATTTCCAGGGGAACCGGCGCCGCCGCCGGCCAGAGGGACAGCGCCTCCTGGACGCGCTGCCGCAGATCGGCCGTCGGGACCGACAGCGCGATGCAGGCGTTCTCCTCGTCGAAAACGGCGAAGGTGTTATCGTTGAACAGCGGTGAGCGGCAGCTCGCCGGGATCGTCACCACGTTTCCCGCCGCCGCGCCCTTGAGCGCCCCGGCGAGGGTGGGGCGGGTGGGATCGGCCAGGGTCTTGGCATTCTCCAGCGGGTACAGAAAGCGAATCGCCTGCACCGATCCCTGCCCCTCCAGACCCAGGACCGAGCGAATTTCCGCCAAATCCGCCAGGGATGAATCGCCCCATGAAAAATAGGATTTTTCGCGGCCCGCATCGAAAAAATCCCCGTCGATGCGGATTCCCCGCTCGGCCGCGGACTTGGCCGTCCAATCGCCCAGGCTCGTCGCGATCGCGGCGCTCCGCCATTCCTTGAACCGATTCCCGCTGATGTCGATCGAGCCAAGACGGTGGTTATCCCGATCCGGCATCGCGCGCAGCTCCACCCCCTTCACGTTATCCACCAGCGTATTGCCCTGCACGGCGACGTGCTCGCTCTCGGCCAGCAAAATGCCCGCGCCGGTGTTGCTGTAGATGACGTTTCTCTCGACGACGCCCGGACCGGGGCTGATTTCCAGGCAAATCCCGCTCCCTTCCCAATCCGCGTGCAATCCGTGGTTGCCGTGGAACGTCGAATCCGTGATCGAGTAATCGAGGTTGTCGATGTCCAGCCAGATTCCCGGCCCCGTGTTGTCGTAGCTGGCATGGCGAACGACGCGGAGATGATTGGTCTGGCAGAATTTTCCACCGCCGCCCTCCCAGTCCGGCGGAAATCCCTTGCGGTTGTTGCCACGCACGATGCAGTCGCGGATCGTGTTGAAGCTTCCCGATCCGCTGATCCCGCAAAAACCGTTGTATTGCAACAGGCAATGATCCACCAGGATGTGATCGCCGTTGAGGCTCATTCCACCGGCGTTGTTGTTTTCAACCGTGCAATGGTCCGCAACCCAGCCGGTCTGCAAAATGACCCCGCCGCGCTGGGCGAAGTTGGCGGCATCCCTGAAAACCAGACCGCGAAGCGCGATGTATCGGGCGTCGGAAAAAACATTGTCCTTCTCCAGTGGCGATAAAAGATACGCCCGCACACACCCTTCGATCTTCGCGTTCCTCGCATCCAGGCTGCCCGGCAGCCAAGCCACCAGCGTGTGATATTCCCAGTCCACGTAGAACGAGCCGGGGACGAGATCGTCGGACTTCATCACTTGCCGCAACGGATGCCCTTCCCACAGAATCTGCTCGGCACATCCCACCGGCGGGGGAGCGCCGTGATCCCGCACCGGCGAACCGTCCGGTTTGTGGTCGATGATGAAATCGTACGGCCAGTCCGTCTCGTACAACTCCGGCCGCCCCGCGATCGGCGTCCAGATCGTCAGCGGATCGGCTCCGCTGATGATCGCCGACCCTTCCTGCTCGGCTTGAAATGTGATCGGCTTCTGGGCCGTCCCCGAGTGCGTCAACGCCACCCATTCCCGATAAACGCCGGGCGCGATGAGAACCACGTCGCCGGGTGCGGCCATCTCCGCCGCATGAGAGATCGTGAGAAACGGATGCTCCGCGTCTCCGACGTTCGAGTCGTCTCCGCCGGGCGACACGTGATAGACCGCCGCTGGGCAAGTCAGAGCACTTGCCAGGACGATCAAAATGAAGAGTCTCACGCAGAGGCGCAAAGGCGCAGAAAAGTAAGAGAAGCAAATGCCTTTGTTTTGATCATTCCTTTGCGCCTTTGCGTGAGACTCCTTTTTCCTGTCGCAAAAGCGGGGCGATTTTTCTGGTTTTGCGTCTGAAAATGTCCCACTCGAGCCAAAAATGTCCCATTCCCTCCCCCCCCTCCCCCCTCGCGGAGCGAGAAAGTAGAGCAGTGGACCAGTAGAGCAGTAGATGAGGAAGAAAATGCAGAGGCGAAGATGGGCCATGGGACGACACGTTTGCCGAACAATAACCTAACTGCCGCCGGCTCGCAAGGGAAAAATTCGAGGGTAAATTGCTTGCCGCTCGAATGGAGTCGGCTAAGCGCTCACGTCCCGGTTCCACGTCTCCACGTCCCGGTTCCACGTCTCGTCCCGGTTCCACGTCTCAGCAGAAGTGTAGTCATTTGTGGTTAGCTAGCTCCGTCCCCGTTTCATGTTCGTCCCCGTTTCACGTCCGCGTCCCCGTTTCACGTCGCACACAAAGGGCAGTTTGAATCAGCTTCCGCAAATTAAGATCAACCGATGCTAATCTGAGTCGTTGCAGACTTCCCGCCGCACCGCACGATGACACTTCCCGCACCCGGTTTCGTCCGCGCACCGATGAGCCACGTCCAGGACACTTTCCCATCCTTACCGGAAGTTTTATCCTCCAATCCTTTGGCGCGGCTTGCGCGACCGGATGGGGTCACATATAAGATGGAACAAGTTGTATAGGGGTCGGCTTGAACGGTCACACTCGCGTTTCGTCCCGGCCCCGCGCCGTCTACGGACAAGAAGGCTATGCCTTGGGATTCCCCCGGCTGAGTGGCAGAGGGTTTGGTTTGTGCAATCGCGGCGAACACAAGGCACAGAATTACTGAAAGGGGCAATAGCCGTCTCGCGGTTTCCATCGGTGCATCCGCTTTTCGATAACTGCCTCACCTCTCGGTCAACCTAACCGTTCGCGATTGAGGAGAATGGGACCGGGACACGAGCGTATCCATTGTACACGCTCCGCCGTCTCGGGGCGCTCACCAGGACAATCAGTGAATGGAACCGGGAACCGAACCGGGAACCGGGAC
>JBEKIV010000080.1:0-14604 GCA_050011595.1 Tepidisphaeraceae bacterium | reverse complement strand
CGCCGCGACGCCTGGGCAAAGGAGGAATCCGCATCCCTGGCCGATCCGGCCCTGTACGTCTTCGATCCGAAAACGCAATGGATGAAGATTCGCGGCGCGGGGGCGCTGCCACCGCTGAACCAGGCCATCCTGCGCGAGCTGACCCTCTGGCGCGATCGCGCCGCCCAGAGCGAAGACGTTCCGCCGCGATCCCTGGCCAGGGATGAGATTCTTTTGGACATGGCCCGCTCGCCGATCGACGCCGTTGAGGACTTGAATCGTGTGAGGGGACTGCCCCGGCCCGTGGAAGCCAAATACGGAGCGGGCATTGTCCAAGCCACGCAAATGGCCAAGTCATTGCCGCCGGATCAATGGCCGGATTTGCCCATTTACGAGCCTGCTCCCGAGGAAAAATTCCGCGCCGATGCCCTCTTCTACGCCGCTCAATGCCTCTGTGCCGGACAGGGAATCGATCCCAATCTCGTCACCAGCCGCCAGGAAATCGGCGAGTTCCATCGAATCCACAGCTCCGGCCAAACCCCCGAGGACTTGCGCATTCTCCGCGGCTGGCGCCGCCAGGCGGTCGGCCAACGCCTCCTGAGCCTCCTGCGCGGCGAAGCCCCCGTGACCCTGCAATGGATCAATGGAGCACCTCATTGTTAATGTGATTTGCTCCCGCCGGCTTGCAGCATAGAATCATTCCATGCCGATTTACGAATACACCTGCAAATCCTGCAAGAGCAATTTCGAGCGGCTTGTGAAGTCAATGTTGTCCACCGGCAAGGTGGAGTGTCCCAAATGTGGATCGAAGGAAACGGCCCGCAATCTGAGCGTCTTTGCCGTCGGTTCCGAATCGAAATCCCAGTCATCGCCACCCGGCACTTGCGGAAGATGCGGCGGGCCAGGCCCCTGCGGGATGAATTAGCACCGTCCCCCCGGGGCACGCGACCCATCGTATTTTTCCCCTCGCCCCATGTACTCCTCGGGCTGACTCCGCCCCCATTTCCGTGTAGCATTTCCGCAACGAGGTAATCAAGTTGGGCAAATCCAATCGAATCGCGTTCGCCCTTCTTTCAATGTTCGGCCTGGCCTTCGTCGCCGGCGGGGTCTTGTTCCTCTACGCGGCTACGCACCAACATCCCGCCCGGCACCACCAACTTCAACCATTCTGGCCCTTCGCAATCGGCGCTGGAGTCTTCTTCCTCGTCGGCCTCGGTGCCCTGACCATGGCCATCGTCGGCGGCCGCGGCATTGAACAAGCGTCCGATCTGAAAGCGGATCACCCCGATCAGCCGTGGATGTGGAAAATCGACTGGGCCACCCGCAACATCCCCGACCACGTTGTCGCCGGCGCCGTCGGTGGATGGATCATCGCAGTGGTCGTCACCGGCATCACCATCCCCGCCGCAATCGGGGGATTACAGGAATACCTGCACAAGCACAACAATCTCGGTCTGATCGGCCTCATTTTCCCGCTTATCGCCATCGGCCTGATCTTCGTCGCCTTGCGCAACACGCTCCGCATCGTGAAGTATGGAAAATCAAACCTGCGACTGAAAACGCTCCCCGCTCCCATTGGCGGAGTATTGGCCGGCACAATTTGCGTCCAGCGGCCCGTCAACTCTGCCGACGGAATTAAACTCCGTCTCGTCTGCATTCACCGGGTCCAATCAGGCGGCGGAAAAAACCAACACGTGACTGAGACCGTCCAATGGGAGGACGAACAAATCCTCAACCGCCTTCCGCCCTACGATTCCGGCGCCGAAATCCCCGTCAGCTTTCGTATCCCCCCCGGCGCCGCCTCCTTCGACGATTCCAACATGCACAACCAGATAATCTGGCGACTTGAATGCCGCGCAAATTCCCCGGGAGTCGGTTACTACACGCGGTTCAACGTCCCTGTCTTCGCCGTCGGCTCGCCCCTGGTTGAGGAAAACATCCCCGACAGCGCGGCTCCGTTCCGGGAATCCGAAGTGATGCACCATCCCGGCGACCCCGGCATCTCCATCCTTCCCCTCGCCGATGGCGGACAGATTTTCCACTTCGCCCCCCTGCGCAACAAGGCTTTCGCCGCGAACATGACCTTCATGTCCGCTCTCTTTCTCGCCATCGGCATCTGCGCCATTTACTTCATGTCCTCGCTATTCTTTTCCGTCATTTTCACCGGCATCGGCGCTCTCCTCTTCATAGGCGCCGTCCGCGCCTGCCTTGCCAGCACCACCGTCACCATTCGCCACGGCTCCCTCACCGTCGAAAACAGTCTGGCCACCCTTTCCCCCGCCCGCCACTGGAACGCCAAGGACATTCAGGACATCTTCCCAAAAATCTCCATGCAAAGCGGCAACACGGTCTATTACAAACTCTGCATCAAAACCGCCGCGCCCAATCCCAATTCCATCCCCGCCGCCATCGCATCCAAAACCGACGCCGACTGGCTCGCCCAGGAAATGACCAAATCCCTCAACCGTTAGAGGTGTCGTCGGCGCACCGCTCATCCGCTCCCCAGGAATACCGCGGCAAAGGGTGTGTGTGGGATCTATTTCCCCATCTCCCTGCTTCTCCGCTGAGCTGCCTTCATCGCATCAATGGTGATCCGCGGCCAATTCTCTTTTTCCATCTGACTGATCGCGGCGTGGGTCGTGCCGTTGGGCGTGGTCACGAGCCGCCGTTGGCTGGCCGGTGAATCATCCGATCCGCTCATGATCTTCGCCGCCCCGGCCGCGGTTTGAATCGCCAGCGTCCGGGCTTCCTCGGCACTCAAACCCATCTCGATGCCCGCCTGGATCATCTGCTCGGCAAGGAAGAAGAAATACGCCGGCCCCGATCCGCTGATCGCCGTGACCGCGTCGATCTTCTCTTCGCCCAGTTCCAGCACCTTGGCTCCGGATTCAAACAGTTTCCTAGCTGCCGCCAGATCATCCTTGCCGGCATTGGCCCCCGGCGCGATGGCCACCATTCCGCATCCCGCGAGCATCGGCATGTTGGGCATCGCCCGGACGACTCGCCAGCGCTTGCCTCGCCCCAGTGTTTTTTCGATGAAGGCGCTGCTGATCCCCGCCGCGATGGAAATCACCAGAGATTGCTCTTCCATCGCCGGCGACAAACCGCGCAGAACCTCCTCCATCTGATACGGCTTGACGCTGAGCAAAACAATCCTGGCCCCGGCCGCCGCCTGGGCGCCGTTTTCAACCGCGTTGATGTGCAACGTGGAATTGAACAATTCCCGCCGCTCGGGCGACAGATCCGCGGCGACGATTTGCGCGGGTTTGAGCGTGCCCGCCGAAACGATCCCCCGCGCGATCGCCTCCGCCATGACGCCGGCGCCGATGATGGCCAGTTCGTGCGTCATTGGACGACGGGGAAATCCGAGATCCGAAATCCGAATGACGAATCAAATCCGAAATCCGAATGACGAATGTCGGAATTGGTCTTCATTTGGTCATTCGGATTTCGGATTTGATTGGGGCCCCCGGCAAAATTCCGCCGGGGCCCCGTCATTCGGATTTCGGGTTTCGGATTTGCCAACATTGATTATCCCCCGCCCCCGATCGCGTCTTGAACCGAGCGCGGGGCGGTGACGATCAGATTGCCGTTCCAAAATTCCATCGACGCCGGTCCCCCGTTGTCACGCCAGATTTCCGGTCGAACGACCGTCTCGATCAGTTTGATCAGCGCCTGGGCCTTGGTATCCATGGTGATGTTCTGTGACGTGTTGCTGTTGTTCTGCCCGATGGTGGTTGTGCCGCCTCCGCCGCCGCTGCCGCCGACCTGCGCCGTGCCGCCGCTGATACTCTGAATCGTGTAATTAAACGTGTCGTTTGGCTGCAACAGATCCATCACGTAATAGACGACGGTGATCATCTTCTGATCCGCGACGGCCCGGGTGGTTATTTCGACCACGTCCTGGTCGATGTAGTAGGTGAGCAAATCCCCCGGCCCGGCCTGCGACAAAATCAGCGACAGCACTTTCCCCGCTGATACGTCGTGAAGGTTCAGGTTGATTTCGGTGGTCCGGGAGATGTTCAGCCCTTCCAGAGCTTTCCAATCCACGGTGACGTTCACGCCGGCGACGTCGCGGAGGAAATCGATCGCATCCGCAAACGGAACGTTGTCCAGCTTTGCCGACGGCAGACGTGCCGCCAGCATCGCGCGGGCCGTGCTCCCGGCCGATGCCGCGCTGGTCGAATAGAGCAGACAAATCGCAACCGCGCAGACGCTTAGAGCCCGGAGAAAGCGCGGAAACCAACCTTTATTCGTGGCCGCCTTCCTGCGCTCTGGGCATTCTTGTAGTTGCATTTGGGTCACGCATTGGAACGGGTCGATTGCTCGCCCAACGGCTTGCCCGTGTAGGGGTCGAACCGCATCGGCGCCGCGGCCGGCTCCTGCGTCAGGGGCTTGCCCGTATATGGATCGAACTTGTATCCCGCGCCGGTCGCCGGCGGCAACGCCGCCCGATCCGTCGGTTGCTGCTGCTGCATCGGCTGCGTGACGTCTTCCTCGATCCCCGCCAGGCCCTTCTTGAATTCGATGATTCCCTTGCCCAGGCTGCGGCCCACTTCAGGCAATCGCTTGCCAAACAAAAGCAGCGCCACAATCGCGATCAAAAGCCAATTGTCCAGATACGGACCCAGGATATTCGCAAGCGGAAGGTGCATCACGGATTATTCCTCATTAATGCCAAAACGAACGGCGCCAGATAATATTATACGGCCAATTCGGCCGGAAACTAAAGCGTCTCATAAAAATCCGCGAAATCCATGCATTCCCGGCCCATCCCCCTGTCCCCCTCACCCTGTTTGTTCCAGCAATTCCATCAGCCTGCGGAGGTCCGCTGGAATCGGCGCCGTCAACGTCATTTCATTGAGCGTGGCCGGATGCACGAACGTAATCTCGTGTGCGTGCAGGGCCTGCCGGTCGAATCGAAAGCCCCCGGACTCGAAAATCCTGCCTCCGTACAGGGTGTCGCCGACGATCGGAAACCCGATGGCGGACAAATGCACGCGCAACTGATGCGTCCTGCCCGTCTTGGGTGTCAGGCGAAGACAGGAGAACCGCGCCGGCGGCATCGGGAGATTGCGGTCGCTGCGGAACAGGCTTGGCTTGAGCGCCGTCCCCGGCGCTGCGCCGAAAATCCGCTCCACTTCGTATTTCGTCATCGCCGGCTTCCCCCCGTTCTCGATCTTCCTCACCGCCT
Source organism: Tepidisphaeraceae bacterium (assembly GCA_050011595.1). Taxonomy (GTDB): domain Bacteria; phylum Planctomycetota; class Phycisphaerae; order Tepidisphaerales; family Tepidisphaeraceae; genus PALSA-1353. Next base: position 9,431 of record JBEKIV010000080.1, on the reverse strand, counting down.
GCTTCTCGCGCACGTAACGGTCCTTGCCGATTGGCATGTCGATCACGTCCGCCAGCAGTTCCGGCACCCCGTGCACGACCGCGATGTAGCGCTTTTGAATCGTGCGTCTCTCGAACTGTCTCGCCAGCCGCCAATGTGCCTCGTCGCTCTTGGCCACCAGCATGATCCCCGTGGTGTTGCGGTCGAGCCGATGCAGAATCCCCGGCCGCCATTCGCCGTTGATCGTGCTCCATTTTTGTCCGTAATACACCAGTCCGTTAACCAGCGTTCCCGTCCATCTTCCGCGCGCCGGATGCACCAGCAAATCCGCCTGCTTGTTCAGGGCCAGAAAATGCTCGTCCTCATAAATGACGTCGAGCGGAATCGGTTCGGGAACCAGGTCGTTGACCGGCTCCGGCGGCGCGACCATCTCCACCAGATCGTTGGCCTTGATCTTGTAGCTGGCCTTGGTGGGCTTGCCGTTGACCGTCACCAATTCGCCCTCGATGAGACGTTGGACTCCGTTGCGCGACAGCCATGGAACCCGGTCGACGAGAAACTGATCGATTCGCCGCACCTGCGTCTTGGTCGCGCGGAACTGGAAATGAGAGACGTCCGAATCGTCGTTGGGCGGGATGGGGGGGGCGTCGGCCACGGGAGAGCCAGATTATCCGCTGACGACATCGCTGGCGATATACGTCGGATTTTTCAACGGCCGCTCGCCCGGGTCGTCGTCGACAGATCGATTGTGGCCGGCAACTGGAGTTGTGGCAGAAGTTCCAGTCTTTGTTTTGCCAGGACTTTGAAAGGCTGCTCGGCGTCGCCGTCGATGACGGCTTGGTACTGGGCCCGGGCCGCATCCCACTGCGAGGGATCTCCCCCGGCGGCGCGGTCTTCCGCCACCGCGGCCAGACCGAAATGGGCGGCCGTCACGACCGGCCTCTGGCGGGCGTAGTCTCGCATCGCCTGGCTGTAAGCGTCGGAGGCGTTGCTGAGCAAGGTGTCCGGCGATTCGGCCGGCCTCAGCGCCGGCTGCGTCGCCGCCCCGGTCAGCTCCGGAAAATTCGCCATCTCAAAATTCAAATCACCCTTGTCGAGCAGCGCCTGCGCTTTCATCTGAACTTCCCCGTCGGGTGTTTTTTGCAGGACAGTATCCACTTGTTGCAGGCCGTCCGAGAAAATTCCCTCGCGCTGCCTCATGAACGTTTGGCCGTCGCTTTCCGGATCAAAGCCCATCGTCCGGAGGCGTTGGAGATCATCGGCCGCGTTGCCCAGACTTGTCCGGGCGGCCTCCAGCCGCTCCTGTCCCGTGCGAATCCGGTACTGGATGAGCACGATCGCCAGCGCGATCAACACCAACCCCAGCGAGACCTGCGACTGGTACTTTTTGATCGTTTGAGGAAGACCCTGAAGGGTCCAGATCAGAGAATTGACTTTCAGCTCGCGCCGCCGCTGGGCTTTCATGGGACGCGGAAGTGTAATGGTGGGCAATGCGCAAAGCAAACCGCGGGGATGGTCTTTGTTCACCTGTCATTTGTCATTAGTCATTGGTCATTTGTCACTTGTGTCTGGACCTTTTTCACAAATGACCAATGACAAATAACAAATGACCAATGACTATTCCCCCAATTGCCGACATAAGACAAGCATGTCCAATCCCTCCAACCCCTCGCCCCGCCTTGGCTTTGGGCTGCTGCTGGCACTCCTGGCCGTGGTCGCGGCTGGGAAGGTCATTCTTGCCGATACGCTCGATCCCGATTGCTTCTGGCACCTTCGCGTGGCGGACGAAATCGCCCGTCAATCCTGGCCGCATCCGCTGATCGACGATCTTTCATTTGCGTCGATTCGCCAGCCGTGGACTCCGTATTCCTGGCTCGCCGAATTGGGCATGAAATGGTTATGGGACGCCCGCGGCTTCCGGGCCGCCGTCGCCGTCCAGGCGGGTATGGAATCGGCGTTCATCTTCCTCCTGGGCCTTGCCGCGCTGGAGCTATCCCGCCGCGTTCACGGCCAGGCCCGCTATTTCGCCTCCGCAGTGGCCGCGGCCATGGGGGGGATTCTCTCTCTGGCGTATCTGAGCTTCCGTCCGGTCACCGCCGCGTTGACTCTCCTGGCGTTGGTCGGCTGGCTCCTGCTCCGCGACCGCCGGATGAGCCAGCAATCAAAAGCGGTCTGGCTGGTTCCGCCGATCACCGCGGTACTGACCAACATCCATTTTTTTGCGCTTTTCGTCCCGCTCTGGACTGCTGCACTTTTCATCGGCGACGCAAAGGATCGCCGCATGGCAGACCCCTCCTCGCGGTCCCCCCGGCTCCTCCGCGGCGCGGTCTTGCTGCTCCTCTCGCTGGCCGCCTGCTGCCTGACCCCGCTTCTTCCCGGCGTCCTACGTAGCGTGCTGGATTATTCCACGCAGGATGTCATGGTCCGCTCCGGCACGATCGCCGAGTTCCGGCCGTTCTACTCTGGAATCATGGGCAACGTCTCCGCCGCGTTCGTCGCGGCGCTTTTGACTTGCGTGGTCTGGCATCGCATCCGGCAACCGCGCATTCCCCTGGGTGAAGTGCTCTGGCTGGGGGGCAGCACGGTATTGCTTTTTCTCATGGGCAGATTCTCGCCGGTTTTCGCCATCATCGCCGCGCCGGCGTTCGCCGCCGCCATCCCGCGGCTTTCCGACCGAATCCTTACTCGCCCCCCGATCGTCGCGGCGCTGGCGCTCGTTCTGGCCCTCTCGGCCTGGCCGGTCGCCCGCGGCTTTCCTCGGCCCGGTCAATCGCTTTCCCTCTGGCTCAATCGCCATGGTCCAGATGCTCCGAATTATCCCTGCCTGGCCGCGGATTTCGTGGACCGGAACGTTCCTGCCCAAACGCATCATCTCATTTGCGAGTTGACGTGGGGCGGGTTTCTGGAATGGCGGCTCGGGGACCGCTTCCAAACCCTGATGGACGGCCGGACGCAGCTTTTTGCCCGGGAATTCTGGAGCGTCGCCGCCCTGGGCTCGCCGGACCAGCGAAAGAACTTCCTCGCCGCCACCCACGCCGACGCCGCCGTCGTACGCGCCGGCCGCGGCGCGTTCGGGCAAACCCTTACCCAGTTGAACTGGAAGACCGTTTATCGGGATGACTTCGCCGAGGTTCTGGTGCCGCCGGCAACGGAATTCGAAATCCGTAATTCCAACCAAGCCGTTTCAAATTCCCAATGACGGCAATGAAAGCCCGTCGGATTCGGACTATTTAGTTTCCGCCGCAAGGCTCGCCGCGTATCGGGCGAAATATTCCGGCACAGGATAGTGCTTCATCAGAAATTCCTTCAACTGCGCGCGCTCCGCGATGAGAAAATTCACGGGCTCATTCACTTTCCGGCCGGAAAAATTGACGGCCCGCACCAGGTCCTGCGGGCTGGTGGCCATGTGAAGATCGGCATCCCGCCGGTTCAGCGGAAGGAGATGGAATTGCCACGCCTGCCGACGATTCAGCAGCCGCAGGCAATCGGTGTCGATTCTCTGCTCGTGGAGATCGACTACCCCGGTCGTGCGGACGTACTGCTCCACCCACGCATCCTCAACCGCCTTGGCGTCGACGCCAAACAACCGCTCGGCCAAATCCCCGAATGGCCGATTCGACATCTTCTGCACCTTCAAAATATGATCCACCTGTGCTTTGGTAAGCACACCCTGCTCCACCAACAGTTGTCCGATTTGAATTCCTGCCAAATCCGCCTCCTGCAAAGGGTCGGCAATCATCTTGCCGCTTACGCTTTATCGGCCAGCGGCGAGGGCGGCTCAAGCAGCCGCTTGATTTCAATGCCCGCTATTGGCGGCCGTTCCGGAGCCGCAAAGCCTGCTCCACGATCGGCTCAAACGGCTCCCGGCCGTCCAGCCAGTGCACCGGATTGAACCTGCGGAACCATTTCATCTGCCGCCGGGCCAGTTGCCGCGTGGCGATCTTGATCCGCTCCACCGCTTGATCCAGTTCAATCCGTCCCTTCACGTGCTCGATCAGTTCCGCGTATCCCGTCGCCTCCGCGGCGGTCTCGGACAACACCGGATATTTCGCCAGCAGCGACCGCACCTCCTCCACCCATCCGCGGGCGATCATTTCCTTCACCCGCATGTTGATTCGCCGGTTGAGCTCTTCGCGGTCCCACGACAATCCGATCCATACCGCCGGGTGTCTGGCCGGCTGATGGGATTCCCATTGGCGTTGAAGCGTTGAGATGGGCTTGCCGGTCAGTTCGTAAACTTCCAGCGCCCGGATGAGGCGTTTGTGATCGCCGACGTGAATCCGCGCCGCCGCCGCCGCGTCCACCCGCTTCAGGCGCTCGTGCAACTCCGCCCCGGAAAGCGAACGCAACCGCATCCGCACCGCTTCATCCGCCGACGGTCCGGCGAACAGCCCGGCGAACAACGCCTTGAAATAGAGCGGCGTCCCACCCGTGGCCACCAGTGGGCATTGCGACTCCGCGATCACCGCATCCGCTTGCTCCACGAACCGAGCGGCGCTGAACAACTCGTCGGGCCGGGCAACGTCGATCAAATGGTGCTTGATCTCCAGCCTTTGCTGTGCGGTCGGCTTGGCGGTGCCGATGTCCATGTCCCGATAAATCTGCATGGAATCCACGCTGAGAATTTCCGCGCCGCACCGGCGCGCAATCGCCAGCGCCAACGCCGATTTCCCCGACGCTGTTGGCCCGATGATTGCCAGAAGCGGTCCTGTCATTTTTTGCACAACCTGCCAATTTTGGCGGAACGTCGTCAGGCGATCTCATCCAGCGATTGCCGTAACCTGATGATTCTCCAGCCTGTGCGCGCGAGCCGCAATCCCATCCCCCTGGCACGATATTTGTTCCTCTCAAGGTAAGTCTTTTACCAGATAGGAGGCCTTATTATGGCACTACCCACAAGAGTTCAGAGAGGCGCCGATCCCATTGAATTGGCCCAGCGCGAATTTGACACCATGCTCGGCCGGTTCTTCGGCAACCGTGTATTGGACGACGGCAATTACCTGGCCCCATACGGCGTGGACGTTCGAGAGGACGCCGACCACGTCTACGTCGAGGCTGAATTGCCCGGTTACAAAAAGGACGAGGTGGACGTCAACCTGGAAAACCAGACCCTGACCATCTCCGCCGAGCACAAGGAAAGCAAGGAGGAAAAGCCCGGCGACAAGTCCGAATGGCTTTTGCACGAACGGCGATATTCGCGGTTCCAACGCAGCTTCATGCTTCCGCCAACCGTCGATGCCCAAAGCGTTCAGGCCAAGCTGCATGACGGCGTGCTGACCGTCACGCTGAACAAGCGCGAGGAAACCAAACCGCGAAGGATCACCGTGGCGTAAGCGGCGCGGTCCGCGCGATGGAAAATCCGAAACCCGAATGACGAATCAAGCCCGAATGACTTGTTTCGTCATTTGGTCATTCGGGCTTGATTCGTCATTCGGATTTCGGGTTTCGGAATTCTACCTAAGCCGGTGCTCGATCTTCCGGGCATATTCAATCGAGTATCTGGCCCACGGCTGCGCTTCCAACCTGGCCTTGCTGATCGGCTTTCCCGTCCCCTCGCAGAGGCCGTAGGTGCCGTTTTGAATCTTCGCCAGGCCGTCGTTCAGGTCGCGAAGCAGCTTGCGGTCCTTTTCCATAAGCCCCAGGGTGAATTCCTGCTCGTAGTTGTCCGTGCCCATGTCGGCCATGTGAATCGGAAGATTGGACAGGTTGCTTCCGCCGCCGCTACGAAGCGCTTCCCGCTCCATGGAACTCATGTCCCCGACGATCTCCCGCCGCTTGGCCAGGATCGCATCGCGGAAAACTTCCAGTTCCCTGGGAGTAATCCCCGCCAGATTCTTCCGCGGCCGGCCGTTGGTCGGCACCGCCGCCGCCTGCGGCAAATCGACCGCCGGCTCATCCATCAATTGATCCCGCGCCGGCACGAATGGAATCCGATTCTTCGCTTTGACCGTAGGCGCCAATGGCTTCTTTGCCGCGGCCTTCACCGAGGCTGACTTATTCTTCGATTGTCCCGTCGCCTTTGAGGTCTTCGGCGACACTCCCTTTTTGCTGGTTGGCTTCGCCACGATTACCCTCTCACATCCACCGATGCCCCTTCTCCAAGGCCAAAGAACAGCAATACTACAGTGAAATGGCCGTTATTGTCAAGATGGCGCGGGAATTTTTGCCGATGCAGTTCAGGTTGAAGGCACCTCTTTTTTCGGCGGGATTCTGTCGCATTCCCGGCAGCGGTCGGGGGAGGCATTTTCCCTAGGAACCGACCTCCTGCGCGCCGATGATCCGCAGCACGTAGATCGCCTGGTATTTCGGGTCGAAATTGTTGATCGGCGAAAACACGCGCAGGAACAGTTCTGGACGGTAAAAGTCGTGCCAGTACATGTTGATGATGGCCACGCGATGGAGGCGTGTACCGCTCGGAAGTCGCCGTCGCAGTTCAGCGACTGTAAGGTTGGGACCGAAGTAAATCAGGTAATCCGGCAGCGTTCGCCCGACGAAATGAATTGGGGCCAGGTACTTGAACTGGCCTTGGGGCGCGTTGGCAAGCTGCCAGGCGTAGAGCATTTGCGGAGAATTGAACATCAAGGGATAGGCCGCATAATCCGGAACCACCCAGATCGACTGGCCATCGGCCAGGTTGGCATTGATCCATGCCGACGCCGCCGAATACGGGTCGGAGGGTGGGTGGAGGAGTTCCATGGCATAGCGGACCGGCGTCGAGAAGACGACCGCCCTGGAAGGAGGCGCATTGAAGGACGGCACGGATGACCCGCCTTCAAGGAGGTTGGTGCCAAACGCCACCATGCCCAGCAGAATTGCCAACCAACCGGGTCGCGCGGATCGAACGGCCAGCACGCCGATGGCCATCAGCAGCGGAATCGCGGGCGCCAGGTAACGGAGGTCTGCAGCGTTTGTGATTTGCTGCCATTGGTGGTGGCTCCAGATCCAGCCCTTCTGAGGCGAGAACAGGGCGATGGTCAGCACGTAGCAGAAAAGCGCCAGCGGCGCACGGAGCAGGCGCGCGTCGCCGCGGAAAAAATAGAGAATCGGGGCGGCGATCACAATCACCAACGCGCCGAACTCGCACCGGTTCATGTCTCGCCAATTCCAGTAGAAAAGAATGATCCGGCTGATAACGCCGTGGCTTTCGTCCGACACTCTAAAGATATTCTTACCCAGAGGATTCCAGATGCGGAGGATCACCGCCGCGGCGATGATCTGGGGAAGCACAAGCCACAGGAGATCGCGCCGACCGAGGCGGACTCGCCGATGCCCCCAGATCAGCCAGTCGATCCCCAGCGCGGCGTATAGCGCGGCGTAGTTGAGGTAGTTCGAAGCGAGCAAGCCGATGGACGTAAGCGCAATCAGCGGGGCAATCCAGCGACGCTGATGCCAATGCAGGTAAAGGTAGGCGATCGCCAACGAGAAGAAGATCGCCAGGCTGTAGTACCGACACTGTCTGCAATAGAGCCAGAACGAGACGTTTCCGATAATTGCCATGGCCGTGAGCAGCCACGTGAGCGTCCGGGCCTGATCTCGATGCAGCCACCAGAGGACCAGGGCCACCGCCATGAATCCGATGACGGCAAACGGGAGTCGAGCGGCCAGCGCACTGCGCGGCCAGATGCCGACGAAGGGGGCAACAAAGTAATATTGAAGCGGCGGGAGATAACGGGCTTTGAGATTCGATAGTTCGATGCCCCCGCGGTAGGCGACGATGTTCCTGCCCAGCACGGCCGACGTGTCCCCGGTCTGCCAGACGCCTTCGCCGATCAATGCGGTGTTGGCTTCATCGGCCCACAGTGCGTAATGCCCGAGACGTGTGAACAGAGCGAGAGCGGCGACCATCAGGGTGACGACGCTGATGGCCATCTGAACGCGGGACGATGGCACGCGCTCCCAAAACGTCGTCGCGAGGGAATTGTCGATCTGAGGATCGGCAGCGCTCACTCCCGCACTATAACCGCCCCGCGATTGGCGAACCAACACGGCGCGAGCTGCGCCGGCAACCCAAAAAGTTCTAACGCGAAGGCGCGAAGAGCGCGAAGTTGCGCGAAGCCGCGTGATTGTGGAAAATCGTGGCGCGGAGGAAAAAAATTGCAGGATAGCAACGAAGGGAGCCGTCAGGATGTCGGTCGCCATGGCCCACCGAATGCCACACCTTGCAAGCGGATGGTTCGGGTCATACCTTTGGCGAACACGGGAAGTATGCAGGAATCCACGACTAAAGATTCGACGGCCGGTTCGGAAAAAACGCCGTCAACGCCGGGCGCTGTCGCGTTGTCGCCGGCCATGCGGCAGTATCAGCAGTTCAAGAATCAATATCCGGGATACGTCCTGTTTTTCAGGATGGGGGATTTTTATGAGATGTTCTGGGAGGACGCGAAGCTGGCGGCCAAGGTGCTGGGGGTGGCGCTGACCAGCCGGAGCAGGGGCGGGCTGGGGGCGGAGGATGCGATCCCGATGGCGGGGGTGCCGTTTCACGCGGTGGATGGGTATCTCCGCAAGATGATCGCGGCGGGGCATAAGGTGGCAATCTGCGAACAGGCGGAAGATCCCGCGCTGGCCAAGGGATTGATTCGTCGGGAAGTGGTTCGGCTGATGACGCCGGGGACATTGACGGATGATCCGCTGCTGGATGGGAAATCGGACAATTATCTGGCGGCGGTGGCGTTTGGAATCACGCGTGCGGATGGATATCGGGCGGGGTTGGCGTGGGTGGAGCTTTCCACGGGCGCGTGCGTGGCGATGAGTGGCAACGAGGGACAGGTGCGGGACGAGATCGCCCGCCTGCATCCGGCGGAAGTGCTGGTGCCTGAGCTGCCATCCGGACAGGCGCATGAATTTGCGAGGCAGGTTGAAAGTATCGGGTCAATCGCGATCACCGCTCGGCCGGGATGGCAGTTTTCGCCGCATCATGCAAAGGAGCAGCTTGCCTCGCAATGGAAGATCGCGACGACCGCGGGGCTGGGATTTGCCGATGACGATCCCGGCGTTTTCGCGGCCGCGGCGATATTGTCGTATCTGCACGAGACGCAGAAGACGGCGTTGGCGCACGTGCGGCCGCCGCGGCGTCACATAGTCGAAAATCATCTAGCGGTGGACCCGGCGAGTTGGCGGAGCCTGGAAATCGAGCGGACGGTGCGAAGCGGCGGGACGGAGGGCTCGCTGCTTGGGGCGATCGACCGCACGGGCACGGCGATGGGGGCCAGGCTGCTGCGGCAATGGTTGCGGACGCCGCTGGCGGAGCGGGAGCACATCGAGGCCCGGCAGTCGGCCATCGCGGCGATGCTCGAATCGCCGGCGGTCCTTTCGCAAGTCGTCAAATTGCTCGACGGCGTGTGTGACATCGAGCGGATCATCGCGCGGGTGTCGCTTGGCCGCGCCAGCCCGCGGGATTTGGCGGCGCTTTCACGGTGCCTGGGTTCGATGCCGGCCCTGCTAGACCGGCTCAA
>JBEKIV010000079.1:0-20435 GCA_050011595.1 Tepidisphaeraceae bacterium | reverse complement strand
GCCCACGTCCGTCGGCTCCGGGTGGATCCCGCCTGGAAAACCTGGCACGGCGGAGAAATTGCCCGCTTTCTGATTCAAGAAGCGACACGGCACGCACGCCAGCACGATTGCTTGAAACTGGTCCTCCATACCCCGGTCGATGACGACCGGGCGATTGCATTTCTGCATGAACTGGGTTTCGAGTATGCCCGCACTCGAGAACTGCGGGGAAGGCATTTGTTGGAATTCTATCTCAACATCTACGTGCGGCCGGATCGCCGAATCTCCGGTAAGGAACATCTCGCGTGATGGGTGTCGTACGGCGGGCAAGGATCGCCGGCTACACGGGGGAATTGTCGCGTTGTGCGGCGTGCCGTAGTATTGTCATTTCGCTCCATGCAGATTCGGAATTTTTCGATCATTGCCCACATCGATCACGGCAAGAGCACCTTGTCGGACCGGCTGCTAATGCGCGCCGGGGCCATCACGGAGCGGGAATTCAAGGAGCAAATCCTCGACGACATGGACCTGGAACGCGAACGCGGGATCACCATCAAGGCGTCGGCCGTCACGGTCTTCCGCGAAGAAAATGGCGAACAGTTCATGCTGAATTTCATCGATACGCCGGGGCACGTGGATTTCCATTACGAGGTGCAGAAGGCGTTGCAGGCGTGCGAGGGGGCGATCCTGGTGGTGGATGCGACGCAAGGAGTGCAGGCACAGACGGTGGCCAACGCGTATGCGGCCATCGAGGCGGGGTTGGAGATCATTCCGGTGATCAACAAGATCGATCTTCCCAGCGCGCGTCCGGTGGAGGTGGCGGAGGAAATCGAGCAGGTGCTGGGATTCCCGGCGGAAGATGCGATGTTGGTCTCGGCCAAGACGGGACAGGGGATCGACGAGTTGATCGCGCTGGTATGCCGGAAGCTGCCGGCACCCAGGGGCGATCCGGCGGCGCCGACGCGGGCGCTGATTTTCGACAGCATTTACGATGATTATCGCGGGGTGATCGTTTACGTTCGGGTGGTGGATGGGGAATTGTTCAAGGGCCAGAAATTCAGGCTGATGGGGACGGAGAAGGTGCATCAGATCACCGATCTGGGGAAGCTGATGCCGCGGCCCAAGCAGGTGGAGAAGATCGGCACCGGGGAGGTGGGATATCTGGTGGCGGCGATCAAGGACCTTCACGACGTTCGGGTGGGTGACACGGTGACGGATGCGGGCAAACCCGCCGCCGAGGCGTTGCCGGGGTATAAGCCGATCCAGCAGATGGTTTATTGCGATTTCTATCCGGGTGGGACGACGCAATATGACGAGCTTCGGGACGCGATGGACCGGTTGCAGTTGAACGACAGCAGTTTTTCGTTCACGCCGGAATCGTCCGATGCGTTGGGATTCGGATTTCGTTGCGGGTTTCTGGGTCTGCTGCACATGGAGATCATTCAGGAGCGTCTGGAGCGGGAGTTTCACATCGAGATCGTGCAGACGGCCCCGACCGTGACCTACGAGATCAAGATGAGGGATGGGACGTTGAAACGGATCGACGCTCCGAGCGAATTGCCGAATCCCAATCACGTGGAGGAAATCCGCGAGCCGTATATCCTGATGAACCTGATCCTTCCGGCCGACGGCGTGGGGGCGCTGATGAAATTGTGCGAGGATCGGCGGGGAATATACAAGAAGACGGAATACGTCGGGACGTCGCGGGTGATCCTGGCGTACGAGATTCCGCTGTCGGAGGTGATTTACGATTTTTACGACCGGCTGAAGAGCGCGACGCGCGGGTACGGGACGATGGATTACGATTTCATCGGGTTCCGCACCGGGGACCTGGTGAAACTGGACGTTCTGGTCAACGGGGACAGAATCGACGCGCTGAGCGTGATCGTGCATGCCGAGCATGCCGAGCAGCGGGGCCGGAAATTACTGGTGCGGCTGAAGCAGGAGATCGCGCGGCACCTGTTTGAGATCCCGCTGCAAGCGGCGATCGGCGGGAAAGTGATCGCGCGCGAGACGATCAAATCGGTGGGGAAAAACGTGACCGCCAAGTGCTACGGCGGGGACGTGACCCGCAAGCGGAAGCTGCTGGAGAAACAGAAGGAGGGGAAGAAGCGGATGAAGCGGGTCGGAAGCGTGGACATTCCGCAGGAGGCGTTCATGGCCATCCTGGAGAGCGCGGATTGATTTAGAGCATCTAACAGAATTAAACACAGAGAGCACAGAGGCCACAGAGGAAAAGGCTTTAGAGTCAGTATTTCTCTGTGCCCTCCGTGGCCTCTGTGATCTCTGTGTCAGCCTTTTTGTTGGAGACTTTTAGATTGGGGATCTTGGAGTGGAAACCTTTGAATAGTGATGTTTCCTGCCGACTGAAGTCGGCAGGCCGCAAAAAAAGGCGAGGGTTTGTCGACCTGACCCTCGCGTTATTCAAAAGTTCAATTGCCTATCGCGGCGTGGCGGTGAAGCTGACTTCCGGGGGGGGGCCGGCCAAGCGGACGCCGGGGGGAAGACCCTCGATCTTCAACTCGGCCGGATTGACGTTGTTGACGTTTTCATCGCTGATCTCCAAGAGTGCGTGAGGGAGGGGGCTGATTTGGCCGTGTTCGAGCTTGTCGATCTCCTCCGCCGGCCCGATGACGTCAAAGGTGGGGGTGAAGTCGCCGTTGGCGGAGATCGAATAGCGTTTCTGGACGTCGGGCTGGAGGGCCAGCCAGATGGGAGCCCTGTAGTGGCCGACGACGTCTTTTTCGGCAACGGTGAGGATAGCCTTGACCTGGGCGCGGTCGTAGGTGACGGGTTGGGAAGGATCGAGCAAAAGGGGAACGGCGTCGACGGCATGAATCCCGGGCTGGTTGAGCTCTTTCAGGGCTGAAATGTCGGCGGTGACCTCGGTCAGATGATCGAGCACGCCCTTGGGCCCGGTGACGTTGATGGTGGGAGGATCGAAAGTGACGTTTTGCAATCCCGGCACGTTCGGCGGCGGGTGCACGGGAATCGGACGGTTTCGCACCAGGGCATCCACATTGACGGTCAAGAGCACCGGGCTGCATTTGACAACCGTGATCCCGGCTTCCTTGAACTGCGGGCTTTCCCTGAGATTGTCGAGCAGCGGGATTCTCACCTGACCGTTCGCCGGGCCGGTATCCAACTCGATCGGAATGGGCGTGCCGATGGAAAGCGTCTGCTTGAATCGATCCACGTTGGCCTGCGGGCCTACCAGGTCGCAGATGATGACGCTCTCGTTGCGGTCGAGCGTGGCGATCTTGTTGGGATCGCGGCTCTTGATTTCAATGTTGATCGACTGACCGGCATCGGGCTCCTGTTCCTCGCTCTCGGCATAGACCCAGATGAAGACGGTGATGGGCACCGCCCAACCCAGGGTCTTGAGGAAACTGGAGACGTTTTCGCGGGTAAATCTGTAATAAAACCGGCGGAACTCCGAGAGCAGGGCGCGGGCGTGGAGGCGCAGCGGAGAGGAGCGCTGCGGCGCGGGGGGGAGTTGTTCGGGTTGGGTGGGCACTTTGAGGTCCATGACTACGTAGCCGCCAGACGGCGGCGATGCAACGCTCCCCCTCCTCCGCCAAGGAGTTCATTGAGCAAGCCGCGGAGGGCTTCGGGGGTGAGTTTTCGGATGAGCTTTCCGCTCTCGGCGACGCTGATGTCGCCGGTTTCCTCGGAGACGACCAGGACGACGGCGTCGCTTTCCTGGCTGAGGCCGACGGCGGCGCGGTGGCGGCTTCCCAGCTCGCGTTCGATCTCGCCGCTCTCGGCCAGGGGAAATTGCACGCCGGCGTATGAAATCCGACCCTGGCTGACGACGACGCCCAAGTCGTGCAAGGGTGAATTGGGCCAAAAGATGGTGTTGAGCAAATCGGCGGAGAGATCGGCGTTGACGAGGGTGCCGCTCTCGGCGATTCCGCCCAGGCCGACTTCGCGCTCGATGGCGACAAGGCCGCCGATCTTGCGGCGTGAAAGAAACGTGGCGGATTCAACCAGGTGTTCGACGTCCTGGGTGATGACGTCGGTGAATCCGCGGAAAAGGCGCGTTTCCCCAAGCCGCATCAGGCCGCGGCGAAGCTCCGGCTGAAAGACGACCGCCAACGCAAAGGAGGCGAAGAGGAGGAACTTCTCGTAGAGAAACACCAAGCGGTCCAACCTGAAGTACTCGCCGGCGAAGGTGACCAGCAAATGGAGGGTGATGAGAACCACGGCAATGCCTTTGAGCATTCGCGCGCCGCGGGTCCCCTGGAGAAAGCGGATGACCCAGAAGACCACGATGCCGATGAGGAGCAACTCGATGATCACGCGCCACCAGCCCATGGCCGAAAGGGCATGGTAGAAATTGGCGATGTTGGCGGTCAGTTGGGAATTCATGAAAGCTCAAGGCAAATTCGATCGGAATCGGGTGTTTGTTCATTCGGCATTTGGCAATCGGCCTTCGGCATTTATTTCGACTATATTAAAGAAACGGGCGGTCGGGCAATCGTCCTTAAGAAATTCTCACATTATTTTGGGAAGAAATAGCCCGAATCATTCGTACAACCTGCGAAATCGGCCCCACGTCATGGACACGGACGACGGCCGCGCCGTTAGCGACGCACCAGGCGACGACTGCGGCGGTGCCGAAAACCCGCTGGTCCGGGCGCCGTTCGCCGGTGATATCGCCAATAAAGCGCTTTCGGCTTGCTCCGACGAGCAGGGGATGACCCAGCTTTACGAAGGTGGAGATGTCGCGCAGGAGTTGCAAATCGTGAGCGGTGGTTTTGCCAAAGCCAATGCCGGGGTCCAGGAGGATTTGGGCTGGGTCGATGCCGGCATGAACGGCTTGGTCCCGCCTTTGGAGAAGGAAGGCCGAAACCTCGGCGGTTACGTTCCGATAACTGGGCGCCAACTGCATGGTCTGAGGGTCGCCCTGCATGTGCATGAGGACGACGGGGAGCCGGCGGCGGGCGATGAGGGGTAGCATTTCGGCGTCGCTACGGCCGGCGGAAACGTCGTTGATGACGTTGGCGCCGGAATCCACGGCCTGTTGGCCAACCAAGGCGCTAGTCGTGTCGATAGAAATGACGACGTCGAGACGCCGACGGATGGCGGCGATGGCTGGAACGGTCCGGCGAATCTGCTCTTGCGGAGGGACGGCCAACGCCCCAGGTCGGGTGGATTCACCGCCCACGTCGAGCCAATCCGCGCCGGCATCAACAAGTTGCTCGGCATAGTCGGCAGCCTCGTCCGGCCCGGCCAATCGGCCCCCGTCGCTGAAGCTGTCCGGGGTCAAGTTGATGACCCCCATCACCAGCGGCGGGCGTAAATCGGAGCCAAGCCAGAGGTTAAGTCCTGATGGCGACATAGGTGCTTTGCCGATAGACATTAGGATTGCGCTAAGGCAATAATAAGGTAGTATTAGCGTTCAATCCAAGGACGGTTATGCTTTACCAGTCGTTTCATCGTTTGGTGTTTCCAATGGTGACGATCACGATCATCGGGACGGTCTGGGTCGTCGCTTGGAGCCAGGCCTTGACGGCCGAGGCGGACAAACGTTTCTGGCCGGCGCTGCCGGTGCCCTATCACGTCATCCAATCCCCGGCGCAGAGCGATGGATCACTCCAGGAGATTTTTCTCAAACACGACCAGGTTGTCGGCATGCGTTGAATCCCAGCGGATGCCGACGATGTCGTACCCCATCGCGATGGCGAAATGAATGAATTCGCGCTGGTGGTTCATGCACTCACAGCGGATGTATTCGTAGCCGTGATCCTTGGCCCAAGCCTGCTGGGCCTCCTGCAACTGCCGTCCCACGCCGTGGCGGCGAACGTCCGGAAGGACGGCCCCGAGCCACTGGTAGAACATTCCGGGCTTAAGCTCAAATCCGATCCAGAAGCCGACGGGCTTTTTGTCCATGCGCGCGATCAGGGTAAGGGTGTTATATCGCCCCATGAACCGCCGCTTGAAGAAGTCGACCTCGCGCTTGGGGCGGAAAATGGAGTTGTGCAACTCCACGGCCATCGGAAGCATTCTTTCGTCCGCAATGTCAATGTCGGCCTGGGCCACGCGACAGGACCTCCAAATGGACCAGGGCGTATTGTATCGAAAGGAATGTCATTAGTCATTGGTCATTTGTCATTGGCCACTGGTCATTGGTTTTGGGATTTAACGAGTGACCAATGACAAATGACCAATGACATTCTTCACATTTTTCCGAATTTCACGGCCATTTCGAACTTGCCGTTGCTCAAGGGGCGCGAGCGGACGACCTCGCAAACGTGAGCCGCGGACGGGCCGTTGCCGACGATTTCAATCTTGCAGTTCTGGCCCACGTCCAGCGACTGGCGCAAGAGGAAGGAAATTCCGCTGAAGGAAAGGTCGCGGGTGGTGATGTCGAAGATTGCGCCGGCGTTGGGGCCGTCAAGGAGGGTCAGGATCGCCTTGCCCTGAAGGGGCTTTCGGTTTTCGCGTCGGCGGTCGCGTTCGACGGAGACGGCAGGGCGCGGGGCGACGGGCCGCGTGGCGGGCGCGGCCGGTTGCGGTGTGGACGGCGTGTTGCCGCCCGAAACGTCCGGGTCTGGTAAACGCATCATAAAATAATTGTGTGCAGCGAAACCCAAAGCCTACCGAGTTGATTGCCGCGATGCAACGCGCCGGCGACAAGGCGAAATTTCCGGCGAGCGTCTTAGACCGATTGCGCCCATTTAATCAGAATATCGGCAATTTCTGGGCGGCTGAATTCCGTCGGGGGGCGCTGGCCGGCTTTGAGCATCTCTCGCACCTTCGTGCCGCTGGGGGCGACCTTCTGGTCGGGGCCGTGGGGGCAGGTCTTTGGAGAGACCACCGCCGCGCACGCCTTGCACCAGGCGGTGTGCTCGAATTTCAGGATGGTCACGCCGATGTCGCGCGGGACGTCGAACTGGTCGAAAATCTTCTGGGCGTCGTAGGTTCCGTAGTAGTTTCCCACGCCGGCGTGATCGCGGCCGACGATGAAATGCGTGCAGCCGTAGTTCTTGCGGATCAGGGCGTGCAGGATCGCTTCGCGCGGGCCGGCATAGCGCATCGCCAACGGCATCACGGTCAGCATCGTTCGCTCTTTGTTGTAATAGCCGTCGATGAGCGACTGATAGCATTGCATGCGGACGTTGGCGGGGATGTCGTCGGACTTGGTTTCGCCGACCAGCGGGTGGATGAGCAGACCATCGGTCATCTCCAGGGCGCATTTGGTGAGATATTCATGGGAGCGATGGATGGGATTGCGGGTCTGAAAGGCGGCGATGGTGCTCCAGCCGTGGGCGGCAAAAGCCTGTCGCGTCTTGGCCGGGGGGAGGCGAAATTCGGGAAACTCCGGCTCGTAATTGGCCTGGATGACATCGATCGCGCCGGCGAGGCAGGCATCGCCCTGTTTGCGCACCAGCGCCACGCCGGGATGGGCATCGTCCTGCGTGCGATAGACGTTGGGGATTTCCAGTTCCTTGTCATGCCGGTATTTTTCCTCGACGTTCATCAGGGCCAGGACCCGGCCCCGCGAATCCTTCAGAGCGATCCGTGTGTTGAGTTGAATCTTTTCCGCCTGATCGTTGGGCGGCGACAAGATGACGGGAATGGGCCAGACGGTTCCGTTGGCCAGGCGCATATTTTTGCAGACGGATTGAAAATCAAAGTTGCCCATGAAGCCGACGAGGGGAGAGAACGCGCCGATGGCGATCATTTCCAGGTCGAACTGCTCGCGCGGAGAGAGGGCGAGCGAGGGCAACGTGGCCGCTTCCTTCAGCGCCGCCTGGGCGGCAGAGGGTTCGAGGATCCGATTGACGAGTGTGCCGCCGTGCGGCAGGACGAGGGACATTGGGTTGGCTCCTTCTGGTACGGGAACGCGGCGTAAGGTAGCGGAATCGACGCGGGTGGCAAGGGAAGGCGGGAAATAGGAAGCCCGAAATCCGAAATCCGAATGACGAATCAAGCCCGAATCCCGAATGACGAAACGATCTTCATTGGTCATTTGGATTTCGGATTTGATTCGTCATTCGGATTTCGGATTTCGGGTTTCCGATTCCGGGTTTCGGCAAACGCCGCCGCGTATTTCCCGATCAATCCCGCCAGCCGCTCTTTCGGCTGGATCGCGTAGAACAATTCGCGATCGAACATTCCCCGCTCATCGGCGCTTTGGCGGATGGCCTCGTTCATGCGCTGCTGCCAGGTTCGGATGCTGGGATGGATGCGAACGGCCTCGGCGCGGCGGCTGTGCATCTGGCTGAAAATCTGCTGTCGCTGGGTCGAGCGGCGGGGCAGGCCCTGAATCTGATCGACCATTTGCATCTTGGCCGGCCCCATGACGGCATGGCGAAGGCGGTGCCCCTCGTGGGCCAGGCAGGGAACGCAGATGCGTTGGCGGCCGACGGCGGCGGGGAAATAGAGCGTGGCGGTGGTAACGCAGAACGCAGGGGCGTCCAGGCCGAAAAAGCGTTGGATGATGCGATCGTTCACCTGCTCGTAGCGACCCCCGCCGATGCCGTGAACGAATTGATCGACGACCAGAAGCCGGAGGAATAGGGTGAGGGTCAAGGCGCGCGGGGAGAGGCGGACCTGGTGCTGGTGGAGGAATTGTTGCAGCCGCTCGGCCGGGGCATCGGCCTGTTGCGAGAGGGGAAACGCGTCGCCGTCAAGCGTGAGCCGCCATTGGCCGGCATGGCGCTGGACGCAGGCGCGGGTGCGCGATTGCCCGGCCAGGTCGTCCAGCCAGAACGGCGCCTCGCATTGGACGGGTGAGACGTGCAAATCGGGCATGGGGCGACCGGGGTTGTCGATGCCGTGGGCAGCGCGGAATTCGGCCAGGGCCTGGTTGTAAACGTGGGCAAAGGAATCGGCACGGGCCAGGAGATGCTGGGCGAACGCCAGATACGGCTGGTTCATCCAGAGCCTGGAAGTGACGATGGATTGATGCCGCAGACCCAGGCCCCAATCCAGGCGGTACATGGCGGCGGTAATCGCCGCGGAAAGAGCGGGCGTGCGCGAGGATTGCTGGCCCAGATCATCGAGAAAATCCATCGCCAAGGGGGCGAACGACCATCGCTCGGCGGAGGATTGGAGGGCGGATTTCAAGCGATCGACGTGCGGGGCGGAGGGGGCAAAGAGCAATCCGCACCATGGGGCGGCGGCAAGCCGCGGGTCGTCGGTGATGGGCAGGGAATGGTCGGGCCAGCGGAGTTGCAGGTGCTTGGGAGCATCGCCATCGACGGCGGCGAAGAAGCTGTCGGCGTCGAGGCGGCGGGCGGCGGCATCGATCATCGCCAGCTTGGCCCATACGCCGGGATGGAACAACTCGGTCTGATGCCCGCTGGCGATGACGGGCCGATCCTCGCTCAGCTTGAGCATTTGGCGTTGGCGGCGCCGCAAGTCGGCCAACGGCGAGTCCCACGCGGACAGCCGCCTGTGATTGTCAACCGTATCGTGGAGAATTTGATCCGGCTGGGGCCAGATGACCAGGGCCGAGTCCTCGGCCGGCGCTTTCCAGTCGGGATACGCGGAAAAGTCCTGGATCATGCGGATCGACGACTATGGGCAAAAGCAACACGACGACTCGGCCGCCGGTTCCGTAGAAGGCTTCGCCTCCACGGTGGAAGGCTTCGCCTCGACGGCGGCGGACGAAAGCGGACGGTCGGCAAGACGCGCCACCTCGGTGGTCAGGACGTCGAGATAATGACGGAGGCGAACGCCGGCATCATCCAATGCACCGCCGAAATGGCGGGTGGGATCGTTGTAGATGAGCCGGACGGGGATTTCCGTAAGGCGCAGTTTTGCGGCGGCGATCTGGGGCCATAATTGCAGGGGGAAGGCGTATCCCGGCTGGTCAAGGCGCAATCGCCGCATCGCCGAAACCCGGTGGGCCTTGAATCCGCAAAATGCATCGGTCAGTCCGAGATGGAAAAGATCGTTCAAGATGGTGGTGATGGCGACGTTGACGGCGCGGCGATCCGTGGGGGGAAGATCGTCGTTGCTCCGCGGGTGCAGATAACGCGAACCACTGACGACATCCCATCGGTCGGTCTGAATCTCTCGAATGAAATGAGGGATCATCTCCGGCTCATGCTGCTCGTCGCAATCCATGGTAATGACCCAGTCATACCCGGCGCCGTCGGCAAAGGCGAAGGCGTCGATGAGACTCTGGCCATAGCCGCGGTTTTCGGCTTGGCGGATAAGCCGGATGTCGGAGCGCGCGGCGAGGACTTGGCCGGTTCCGTCGGTGCTGCCGTCGTCAATGACCAGCACGTCCGGCCAGAACTGGTGGACTTTGTGAAGAACCCGGCCGACGTACTTCAACTCGTTAAAGACCGGGATGGCTATGAGTAACCGCAACGCTCTGCTCCTTGAAAAGCGTGCTTCTTGAAAAGCACCGGCCACGTCGGTGATAGTAGAACCGCCGAAAATCAACGTCAACCGGAGATTTCCGATCCGCCAGCCCGAATTAGTGATTCTGTTTGAAGACGACCGCCTGATTGCGGTGGCCAAACCGGCGCATCTGGCGACGATCCCCGGCCGGGGGGCGACGGACAGCGTTTTGCAGATGCTGTCACGGCAAACCGGCCTTCCATGCACGGGGACGGCCGATCCGCGGCTGCGGGTGGTGCATCGGCTGGATAAGGAGGCCAGCGGGACGCTGCTGCTGGCCAAGGACGTGTCGGCCCAACGGCATCTTTCCGAGCAGTTTCAGAACAACCGGGTGCGAAAGGAGTATCTGGCGCTGGTGTTGGGCCGGCCCCAAACGGACGAGGGGGAAATCGACGCGCCGATAGCAGCGCATCCGACGAGCCGGGATCGGATGGCGGTGACCAAACACGGCCGGGCTGCGCTCACGGCGTGGACGGTGGAGCGGCGCATGCGGCAATTCACCCTGCTGCGCTGCTATCCGAAAACCGGAAGGACGCACCAAATCCGGGTGCATTTGAAATCCATTGGCTTACCGCTGGCCATTGACCCGCTGTACAACCCCCCGCCGCCGGGCGGAAGAGTCGGAATCTTCCTCAGCGACTACAAGCGTGACTACCGCCCCACCGCCGGCGAGGAGGAACGCCCGCTCATTGCCCGATTGACCCTGCACGCCGAGAACCTGGGATTTGTACATCCCGATGGACGCCAGGTGACGATTGAATGTCCGCCGCCCAAGGATTTTCGGGCCGTGATCGCGCAGCTTTCCAAGCTCTAAGACGCTGCCGCAAACCTCGGCAATTCAAAGACCTCGCGACGCCGTTGCATTGTTTTTAGGCGATTCAGACGCCTGGCGCACAAACGTCGCCTGCGAATTTGTACTGCATCAGAATCGGCTGATGTTTCTGACATTTCCCGCAAATCGCGGCTGGCAGTGAAATGGCCCCGGCCGCCGGTTGGCATCAGAATTGTATGGACGCGGAGGGATGGTGGTCATGCATCGGCATTCCGTGTAAACTTCCGGGCGAATCGGCACGTCGGGGAAAACGTTCGACGTGCCGGGTGAGACTCGGGTTTGATACGGAGGAAAGTCCGATGCAGATGATCGAAGCGGTCATTAAGCCGCACAAGATTGACGCGGTGAAAACGGCCCTGGCGAAGATGGGAATCCTGGGAGTGACGGCGGTGGAATGCAAGGGATTCGGGCGGCAAATGGGCCATACGGAGCGCTATCGCGGCGCGAAGATGGACGTCGGGTTCGTCCCGAAGGTATTGATCAAGGTTTGCGTGAAATCGGAAGACCTGGAAAAGGCCACGGCCGCGATCATCGAGGCGGCGCGGACGGGGGAAGTCGGCGACGGGAAGATTTTCATCCATCCCATCGCCCAGGTCATTCGTATCCGAACGGGCGAGACCAACGAGCAGGCGCTGTAAACGCCAGGGGGGGGGGCAGGGATGTGGAACGTCCATGAACGGGGAACATCATTCCGCGGAGCACGACGGCCGGTCCAAGGGCCGGCGCTTGCGTATTGGGAGGGTGGGGATTCGCATCGACTGGCCGCGCTGGCTGCGGCTGATTCAGCGGAAGCGTCGGCTGGCGGCGCGGCCGGAAGCGCCGCATGCGCCGGCGCTTGGGGAGGAGTATTTCGCCGCCGCCACTTTGAGCAGCTTCCAGCTCGAAGGCATTCAACTGCATCCATCGGAAGTGACCGAAGCAATCACGCGGGGATGGTCGGGCAAGGGGTTGGGCTCGCGCACCAGCCGGCGCATCCGCAATCACGTGGCCATTCTTCGCCGAATTGAATCCTCGCTGCGCGCCGGCGCCGCGATCACCTCGCAGACGGTGGTGCGATGGTATACGTCGATCAGTTGCGGGCTGTCGCTGGCATCATTGGATGAGACAAACATGGTCCGGCTGGACAACGTGGTGCGGCGAATGAACTGCCCGCAATTTCGGCTTCAGCCAGCGATCACCGAAATCGCCCACGTGCACGTGCAACTCAACGCCGATCCGCTGGTGCCGAGTTTCAACGGAATCCTCAACCGCCTGCTGCTGCAATACCATCTCGGCCGATGCGGCCTGCCGCGCGTGACGTTCAACCCCGCGGTCGATTCAACCCTGCTCAAGGACGAGCCGCGATTGCTGAGGAGAATTCTCGAATTGGTGGACTCGGCGTACGAGATGATGGTCGGCTAATCTCACCGCTCCCCGGAAGCTCCGCACTTGCGTGCGGCGCTATTTCGCCTTCTCCTTCGCCAGGCATTCATCCTTGGCCTTTTCCAACTGGCTCTGGAAATCGGGATTTTGCATCATCTTCTGGAAGATGGCCTTGGCGAGGATTCGACCGGCGGCCACGTCGCTGGGGAAATGCTGGCCGGCCAAGGCTCGGTCGTCGCCGACCAGCTTGGCGCGGGCGATCAACGCATCTTTCTGATCGGGGAATATCTCCGCAAGGGTCAGGGCCAGGACCATCGAACGTGTAGAGTGGCCGCTGGGGTAAGAGAAGGTCTTCTCCTTTTCGACGCAGGGCTTGATGCGGGAGTCCACTTTGAACGGGCGGGTGCGCTGAAAGACGTCCTTGGCCGCATCGTCGACGGCGCCTGCTTCCTTCATAACCCTTTTCAGAAAAACGGCGGTGGTCGGCAGATCGTCGGGATTGAACCACGAGCCGAGCACGTCGGAAAAGAGGAAAGGCGTCATTTTTACTTCCGCCGTGATGCGCTTCACGTCCTCGGGGGTTCGCTGGTCCTGAAGTTTGAGCAATTGGTCGATTTCCTGGCGTCCCAAATCGGAATCGGGCGTCGGCGGAGGAGTCAGAATGGTTTTGAAATCGAAGTCCGCCGGCCGCACGAACGTCACGTCGGCTCGCGCGACCGATGCCAGCATCGTCATCGCCAATATGCCGGGAATCCAACGAAATGCCTGCCTTGCCATACTCTTCTCCTTTAGCTCAGGGCCTGGTGCGCGATGTCCTTGCGGTAATGCATGCCGTCGAAATGGATTTTATCAAGTGCCGCGTATGCCCGTCGCCGGGCATCGGCAATCGTTTTGCCCAAGGCCGTCGCGCCCAGCACGCGGCCGCCGTCGGTTACCAACGTCTTGCCCTGTAATTTGGTTCCGCTGTGGAAGACCTTGACGTCGGGCATGGCATCCGCCTGTTCGACGCCGTTGATGGGGATGCCGGTGGGATATTCGCCGGGATAACCTTTGCTGGTCGCCACGACGCAAATCGCCGGCCGGGGGTCCCAGCTCAGCTCGACCTGATCGAGCCGGCCCTCGGACATGGCCAGCATCACCTCGACCAGATCGGTGCGCAAGCGCATCATGAGCGGCTGGGTTTCGGGATCGCCGAAGCGGCAATTGAATTCCAGGACTTTTGGCCCGCTGGGGGTAATCATGAGGCCGGCATAAAGGCATCCCTGATATTCGATTCCCTCGCGGAGCATGCCGTCGACGACGGGAACGAAGATGTCGCGTTCGATCTGAGTGAGAAGTTCGGGGGAAACCACGGGGGTGGGGGAATAGGCGCCCATGCCGCCGGTCATGGGGCCGGTGTCGCCGTCGTCCACCGGCTTGTGGTCCTGGGCGGTCTCCAACATGTAGATCGTCCGTTTCTGCACCAGCGCCAAGACGGAACATTCGGGACCGGAGAGCATTTCCTCGATGACGATGCGTTTGCCGGCATCGCCGAAACGGTTGCGGCGCATGACGGCGTCGATCATTTCCAGGGCATCGGAAGTGCGGTAGCAAAGGGAGACGCCCTTGCCCTTGGCCAAGCCGGCGGCCTTGATGACCAGCGGCCCATTGCGAACCCGAACGTATTCCTCGGCGGCGACGGGATCGGTGAAGCTGTGCGCCTCGGCGGTGGGAATGGCCTGATGCCGCATGACTTCCTTGGCGAACCATTTATCGGATTCGATCTGGGCGGCGGCCTTGTCGGGGCCAAATACGAAAACGCCCTTCTCGCGAAGCCGATCGGCCAATCCCATTGCCAGCGGATCCTCCGGGCCGATGACGACCAGATCGACCGCATTGGCGCGGACGAACTTCTCAATCGCGGCCAGATCGGTGACGGGAATGGGGACCAAATCCGCCAGTTCCGCGATGCCGGGATTGCCCGGAGCGCAAAAGAGATCGGTGACCCGCGTGGAGCCGGCCAGCTTCCAGGCCAACGCATGTTCGCGTCCGCCGCCGCCAATAATCAATACCGTCATTCCCGTGTTCCCGCGCAAAGACAAAAGCCCGGGCGAGGCGTAAGTTATCAGGGATGATTCTCAAGGCAAGCGTGCGAGAGCAGCAAGTCGGGTCTGGCAATGACGAATCCACAAGGGGTGGCCCCCATTGGTCATTCGGACTTGGGGCTTGATTCGTCATTCGTCATTCGGATTTCGGATTTGCCATGGTTTTTCCACCTACAAAGGTGGCTTACACCCACCAAGTCCCCAAATCAGGGGCGTGGTTGACGCGGTATGCGCGGGGAAGTAGGTTGGTCGAGAACGGCCAACGCCGGGGCGTGGCGCAGTTTGGTTTAGCGCGCTTGACTGGGGGTCAAGAGGTCGCTGGTTCGAATCCAGTCGCCCCGATTTCCGCAAGCTCTGACTCGCCGGGTATTTCCGAATGATTCTGCATTTTCTCGTCCGGTCCATTCTGAGCGTTTGGGGCCGTTGTCGACGTTTTCAAAGCGGGCAAACGCACCAGCCCTTGATCCTGTCCGGCACGATGCCATGATCTGTCAACATGTCCAGCGTCTCATTAGCCAGAGCATGGCTGATTCCGTTGCCCGGCGGCATACCCCTGGAGGCGTTGGAGTTGGCTCCGGGGGCGAAGAACCGGAGCATTGTCATTGGGCGGAATAAAGATTGCGATCTGCCGCTGCCGGTTCAAGCCGAAGCGGTATCGCGCCGCCATGCGGAGTTCGTGCACCGGAACGGGCAGTGGCGGGTTGCCGATCTGGGCAGCCGCTGGGGCACGCTCGTCAACGGAGTGAAGATCCAACCCTACCGCCCGGTCCCGTTGAGCGAGGGGGATCTCTTGCAGATTCATCCCTGGACGTTCCGCTTCAGCATGGGAGGCAAATCGGCGGGTTCGGTGGAAGTCGATGACGATGGCAACACGACCATGGTTCGAACCCTCGTCGGCCAGCCGAACGAACCCTTACGACAAGACATGCTGAACCTGTTGTTGGAAGGCTCGTCGGCCATTCACGCGGCGACGAATGAATCCAAGCTGGCGGCGGTCCTTCTGGACATCGCCCGCCGTGGAACGGGCTTAGGCAATGCCGCGGTCCTGCGCGCTCTGGATGCCAACGGCCACGTTGATGCCGTGATGGCCAGTTCCGGTCCAGGCCATGGCCAGCAGCCTGCCATGCGGTTTAGCCGATCGCTTTTGGCGGCGGCGGCACAGGGCGTTGTCGCCGAATTCTCGGGAATGAACCAAACCAACTTTTCACAGAGCCTGTTGCAATCCAACGTCACGGTGGCGATCTGCGCGCCATTGATGTTCGGTGAAACGGTGGCGGCGTATCTCTATCTGGATTCGCGCGGCGGCGCGGAAGAAGGATCCCAACTGCTTCGCCCCAACGCGTCGGGATTCTGCCAGGCGCTGTGCCGCATGGGCGGACTGGCGCTGGCGAACCTCAAGCGCATCGACATCGAGCGTCGAGCGGCAGACATGGAGTCGGAGTTGAGCGCGGCCGCCGCCGCACAGCGCTGGATCCTTCCACGCGAGCCGATCACCGCGGATCCGTTCATTTGCGTGGGTCGAAGCCAGCCGGGCGGATACCTGGGCGGGGATTTCTTCGATGCCCAGGTGCTGGGCGACGGACGATTGGCCATGAGCCTCGGGGACGTCAGCGGCCACGGCGCGGCGGCAAGCGTATTGATGACGGCCGCACAGGGGTTTCTCCATGCGTCGCTGGCGGATCACGGCGACCTGAACCGCGCCGTCGCCAGCCTCAACGCCTTTATCCAACCCCGGTGTCCGCAAGAAAAGTTCGTTACTCTATGGACTGGAATTTTCGATCCGCGGCGGATGTCGCTGGAATACATCGATGCCGGTCATGGGTTGGCCTTTCTGTTGAAAACAGACCAGAGCTTGCAGGCGCTGGATGAAAACGGCGGGCTTCCCATCGGAATCGACTTGAATTCCCCATATCAAGCTGCCACCGCGCCATTATCGCCGGGAGAACGAGTGCTGGTCATCAGCGATGGGATTACCGAGCAATCCAACGCCGAAGCGCTGCCTGACGGTCATCGGCGGGAATTTGGGCGGGACGGCGTTCGAGCGGCGGTTCAAGGGGCTCAAGGAGATGATCTGCTCACGCAGCTTTTCAAATCCCTGGATGGCTTTGCCGGCGGCAAGGGATATGCGGATGACGTGACCGCCATTCTGGTGCAATGGCCCAAAGCAACTTGATCCACTTGGTTAGGATCGGCCGATGGCGAACTGATTTGAGATTTCAGATTGGAAACGCTGGCGCGCAAAAGAGGAGACCACAAAAAATTGCAAATTCCATGCCTTTGTGATAGGCTTCGACGACGCGTTCTGGACCAGCCGCCGCGCCGCTCATTGTTGGGATCATGTCTGAGCATACCGAAGGAGAAGCGATTGGCTTTATGGCCACGCAGTGGTCGCTGGTGCAGCGCGCCGGCCAGGCCAGCGTGCAGACGCGGAAGGCCTCGCTGGGCACTTTGCTGCAACGATATTTGCCGGCTCTGCGCGCGCACCTGAGGATTGACAAGCGTCTTCCCGCCGAGGTCGTGGAGGATCTGCTTCAGGGCTTTGTGGCGGACAAGATCGTGGAGCAGAATCTGTTTGCGCGTGCCGATCCGGCAAAGGGGAAATTCCGCTCGTTCCTGCTGGTGGCGCTGAATCGTTACGTGATCGACCAACGTCGCCGCGAGGGAAGCGCCAAGCGCCTGGGCGGGGGAGTTGCGCTTCCAGGTGAAATGGATGGGGAGCAGTGTACCTCGCGGGAGGCCGGGCCTAGCGAGCAGTTCGACGTCGTCTGGGCACGGGAATTGGTCGCGGGGGCGCTGCAACAAATGATCGGCGAATGCCAGAGGCTGGGACGGATGGAGATTTGGGGGGTTTTTGAATGTCGCGTGGTCAGGCCGGCGTTCGATGGAATCGAGCCGATGCCCTATGAGCAGTTGGTTGAAGAATTCGCCTTGGAGACGCCCCTGCACGCCTACAATCTATTGACCACGGGCAAGCGGATGTTCACGCGGATGCTGCGATCCGCCGCGGCCGAATATGCGGCGGATGAAGCGTCGGTCGATCAGGAAATCAACGACCTCAAATCAGTTCTCGCGCGGCTCGGCGCATAATTCGGCAGAGTCGCCCGTATTTATATCTGTTATAACTGACTCTGGATTGTTATGGACAGCCAACAGACGCATTGCGACAATCCGACGGCATTATTGACCCTGATGGAGTTGAGGGAAGATAGCCGGCAAGTGTGGCAACCAAGCGAGCTTGCGGCAATTCTGAAGCATCAACTGCGTGCTCCGCTACGGCTGGCGTTGGGCGATTTATCGGGCCAAGTCGTGCACCACCTGGAACTTATGGCGAAGGCTGGGGGAGCGCCGAGCACGCTGGACGAATTATTCCGCCAGGCCCAGCCATCTTTCGAGTTGCTGGACCTGACCAAGCGTTTTGCCAAGAGTTGTAATCTGGATGGCAACAGTCCGCTGCCACGGGAGATCGCAATTCTGCTTTATTACGTCAGCATCGCCGCCGCCGACATGCGATGCCAGAAGCGACTGAGCAAACTGTCGGACGAATCGCTGAGCCGCGGGCTTGCCTGGTGCGGGGCTCAAACCTGGCTTGATGAGCCGGTCCGTTTGGTGGTTGATGAGGCCATGGGGCGGGCGGGGCAGAAGAAGACTGCGCAGGCCGATGGGGCGATGCCGGCAGTGCAAGATTAAGCGTACCTCGTCTCTTCCACGGATGGGATTTGCCGCGTCCGCGCCCTGGCCGGAACGCGCCTTCCGATCGAGAGCAGTATGCCGCGACAGCCGCAACGCATCATCATGGAACCTTTGGAGCAACGGCTCCTGTTGTCGGCGGCAAGCCTGCCGCTCAATCTTGCCATTACGACCAATGCAGAGGCTCAGAATAATCCTTCCATCGCGACCGATCCGACCAATCCAAGGCACCTCGTGGTCAGCTACATGGATCAGTCGCTCCTCACCACGGGCTATGAAGGAATCGGCGTGGCGGTATCCGAAGATGGCGGCACGACCTGGCAAACCACATCCATTGCCCTGTCGGCTGGATTTAGCGAGGGCGCGGCGGCGCCGACGACGATGTTCGACGCCCAGGGTCACGTCTTCGTCGTCTTTGAGGCCGCTACCTTTCTCGGGGCACAGAAGCCGGGGTTGACCAACCCTGACGCCTCCGAGCGTCCCGACGGCTTCCAGTCCGACAACGGCATCTTCGTGGCCGGCAGCGACGACGGCGGCCTGACCTGGGGGACGCCCGTCGCGGTGGCTTCCAATCTCTATGACGGCACGAACCCAGTTCCGTTTGATATCTTTCCTGACCTGGCAATTGACACGTTTCGCCTGCTTCCAGACGGTCAGCCCAACCCCAACTACGGCAATGAATATGTGACCTATACCCAACTCTATCCCGCAGGTCAGTTTCCCGGCGATCCCACTTCAACGGGGGGCGGCGCGATCATGCTGGCGGTTTCAAGCGACGGGGGACAAACCTGGCAACTTCGGCTTCAGCCGCAGGCGGGCACGGGCATCCCCGTCACCGTGATCGGGCCAAATGACCCGTATTTCACCGGCGAGGCCCCCTTGGGTCTCACCGGACAAAACTATGCCCAGGAGTCGATCGGGCCTGAAGGCGATTTATATGTCAGCTACTATATGTTCGGCTGGTTTGACGTCATCCACTCAACCGATGCGGGACATACTTTCAATTCAGTTGACCCGCAAAATAGCGATGGTTTGCCGTTCAACACAGGCATCTACATCGGCAATATCAGCGCCGATACCGGGGCCGGCGGGCCAACCAACGATTTCCGCACGCTCCCGTCCCGGGACATCATCGCCGATCCAACTCGCCCGGGCACGCTCTACGTCGCCGAGGCTGTCGAGACAGATAACGCGGTCGGCGTCCCCCTGGATTACGGCGACATTTTTTTCGCCCGCTCCACGGATTACGGCGTGACTTGGACATCGACATTCAAAGTCGCCGGCCAACCTGCCGAGCTGCTCAATGACGACAACGGCGGATACCCTTCGCAGGGCGGCCCCGATGATGTGGCCGATGGCCAGGCGATGCCGCAAATGGCCATCGATTCCCAGGGCGACTTGGCGGTCATCTGGTACGACACCCGCCACGATCCGGCAAACCACCTTTTGGATGTCTACGGCACGGTCAGCACGGATGGGGGCCAGACGTTCAGCCCGAATTTCCGAATCACCACCGAATCGTTCGACGCCGACGCCGGGCAGTTTACCGATGCCGAGGGGCTGACGACTGATTTCCTGGGGGATCGGATCGGTCTATCGGTGGCCAATGGCATGGCATACGCGACGTGGACGGACACCAGCGACGGCAATCAGAATATCGACTTCGCCACATTCTCAGTGCTTTCGCCGCCGCCGCCCGCCAATGACCGCTTCGGGCCGAATGACACTCCGGCCACCGCGACGAACCTTGGAACCGTCATCGAAAGAAACGTTCCCAAGCTGCAAGTTCTGGCCGATGACCAGGAGTGGTTTGAAATCACCGCGGCCGCCACGGGGAATTTGACAATCACGGCAACACCGACGAGTTCATCCGGCGGTTTGCTTCTGCAACTATACGGCGCCGACGGATCAACTCTTCTGGCATCGGGGACCGATCTGTCGGACGGCGGCGGCAACTCGGCGCCTCAGCAGATCGTCCTTCCCGGAACTGCCGGCCAAACCTATTTGGTGCGGGTTTCGCCGGATGGACCGGCTTCGGTGAGCTATTCTCTTGACCTTCAGTCACTCACCGCGAATCTCGGCACCGCCGTCGTCGGAAACGAATCGGGCACGCTTGCCGCCGGCGA
>JBEKIV010000078.1:0-14929 GCA_050011595.1 Tepidisphaeraceae bacterium | reverse complement strand
CATTCGTCATTCGGATTTCGAGCTTGATTCGTCATTCGTCATTCGGATTTCGGATTTGTTCCGGTCTATCTTTGCGCGTTGTCGTAATATCCGCAAAAATAAAGGAATCGATTCTGATTCATGATGGGAATTCCCAGCTTCTCCGCCTTTTCCAGCACGGCCTGGTACGCATCGTACGCCGCCTGCTCGTTCTGCTGCATCTGGCGGTTCAGGGGATCGTTCAAATCATCCGCGGTGAATTTGTCCATCTTCGGCTCCGACCCCATCACCACGAAATCCGTATCGACGTCAATGTCCTTCTGAACGTGCCCGCCCCATTCCGTCACCAGCGCCTCGATCTTCTGGTTGTCCCCTTTTTTCGGCTTGCCGGTCTGACCCAGATCGAAATCCCCGTAAACCACCAGGTTATATTTCGTGTTCCGGTCATACACCAGGTTTGCGATCAAATCCCCCTCGGCGATGTGCTGGCCGATCTCCATCCGGGTGACACGGCACTGGCTCACCGACGCCAGAACCTGCTCAACCTCTATCGACGCCTCTCCGACAGGCATGTTCTCGGCGCTCATCAGGTCGTCCTGCTTGGGAATCCCCTCGCGCCGGCTGTAAACCTCAAACGTCATCCCCGGCACGATGTGATCGCCCAGGCCCAGATTGATGTAGACAATTTCCTCCGAGGCCACTGACGCGATCATGCCATCCGGCTGCCGCAGCAGCGGATCGATCGGCGAAATCCGCCGCTTCGCCAGTTTGTCCGTCAAATTCGACGCCAGCCTCGTTTCCTCGTCCAGTTCCTTGCTCTTTGCCTCGTTTAATTGCTGCTCCTTTTGAAGCTCGGAGTTCATCTGACCGCGTTCGACGTCCATCGCCTGGGCCATCTGCTTGATCCTCGCTTGAGAATCGTTTTCCGCCTTCTGCGCCCGATCCAACGCGTCGTTCTTCACCTTGTCGGCCGCCGTCACGTCGTCCTTGGACTTTTGCACCTCTTGCTCCAATAGCGCGATCTGCCTGGCCGCGTCCCCGGCCGCCTGGTCTTGAGCCATCTGCTTCAGGGTATTCTGGTATTGCTGGTCCGCCGCGTAGGCCGTCAGCTTGTTAATCACCGACACCAGATTCATGCTCGGCGTCAGATTCAGCGCCGGCAGCTTTTGGGCCGCTTCCGCCAGCGCCTTGCGGGCCTGTTCCGCGGCGGCGCCGGGTTGCTTCGCATTGGCCGCCAACTTCCCATTGATCACTTCCGCCAATTCCTGCGAATCCTGCAACGCCACCGACAAAATCGTCTGTCCCGACTTGGGACTTCTGGCGATTTCCTGGTAGCGAAGATTGTTCAAATCTTGTGATGAATAGATCGTTTTGCTGCGATCCATCTGTGTCTGGAGCAACTCCGTCTTCTTCCCGTCATCGACTCCAAAATAGATCGCGAAGATCGTCGCAGCCACGAACAGGATCGTGAAGACCACGACCGCGGCGATCAAACCGCCTCCCGAGCCTTGAGGGCCAACCGCAGCCATACAAAACCTCCAATCATCACAACGGCGAAGAAAGCATCACGTCAGTCGCGCAAACCGGCGCTGGAGCGCATCCGGTCAGGGAAAAGGTAGGGTTTTCCGCCGTCCGCATGGACTACCCCGTAATTTAACTTCCCACAGCCCGTCAG
This sequence comes from Tepidisphaeraceae bacterium, assembly GCA_050011595.1. GTDB lineage: Bacteria > Planctomycetota > Phycisphaerae > Tepidisphaerales > Tepidisphaeraceae > PALSA-1353. Next base: position 13,275 of record JBEKIV010000078.1, on the reverse strand, counting down.
GTCAAGAAATTTGCGTCTCTGGTAGTTGTTCAATTCCCCCGTGTAGCCGGCGGGCTTGCCCGCCGTATTTATTAATGCAATGCCCCCCTTCAATTCTCCAACACCAGCACCGAATCAATCTTATCCGGCGCCGCCGCCGGCAAAGTCACCGAAACGTGATCGCCGCTCTGCCGCACCGCCAATCCGGTTTGTCGGACATCGGCCAGCATGTACGCCTTGCTCACCGATCCCTTCACGCCGCTCAACTCGAATTTCTCCCCAGGCCACTTGAGCAAATGGATAAACAGTTTTCCCGGTTTGGTCGTGCAGCGCCAATCCCACGCCGCGACCCATACCGGATTGCCCTTCTTATCCTTTTTCACGGGATCGAAATTTCCCGCCTCCGGCCCAAAGGCCGTCGGGCCGGTTCCGTAAATCGACTCGCCGTTGATCTTCAGCCAATCCCCGATCGCCTTGATCCGATCCACCTCCGGCTGCGGGATGATTCCCTCGCTCGTCGGACCCACGTTCAGCAGGTAATTCCCGCCCTTGCTGGCGATGTCCACCAGGTTGTGAAGCAGCGTTTGGGTCGATTTGAAATTCGTGTCGTACGATTTGTACCCCCACGTGTCATTGATCGTCATGCACGTTTCCCAATCCCGCCCGGGAAAACCCTGCGGCGGAATATGCTGCTCCGGCGTTTCCGTGTCGCCCTTGAATCCTGCCCCCAGTCGATTGTTCACGATGATCTGCGGCTGCAAATCCAGCAGCGGCAAGAATTCCGCCGTCCGCTGCGGCGTCATCAACGTCGTCGGTGTGTCAAACCACAACACCGATACCGGCCCGTAGTTCGTCAGCAATTCCCTCACCTGCGGAATCGCCACGTCGTTCAGGTATTCGTCGAAATCCCCGTCCTGCGCCTTGTCCCAGTGTGTGCCCCCTTTCACGTCTCCCCCCGGATGATGCCAATCCTGGCATTGCGAGTAATAAAAACCCAGCTTCATCCCGTGCTTCTGGCACGCCGCCGCCAGCTCGGCCAGCGGATCGCGCGCCAGCGGCGTGGCATCGTAAATGTTATACCCGTCCACCTTCGTGTGGAACATCGCAAACCCATCGTGATGCTTGGCGGTGATGACCATGTATTTCATCCCCGCCGCCTGCGCCGTTTGGACCCACTGTTCCGCGTCGAATTTCGTGGGATTAAACTGCTTGGCATACTCGGCATATTCCGCGACGGGAATCTTGCCGCGGTTCATGATCCACTCCCCGATGCCGGGAATCTTCTTCCCATGGTACGTTCCGGCCGGAACCGAATAGACGCCCCAATGAATGAACATCCCGAATCGCGCCTGCCGCCACCATGCCATGCGCGCGTCATGCTGCTCGGGCGTTTCGCTCTGCCGCACTTCCGGGTGCGCCGAGGGGACGGCCTGTCTCCGCGCGCATCCGGCCCAGAGTCCTCCCATCAACGCCAGCCCGCCTATTATCAATTCTCGCTTCATCGGGGATGATTATAACCACTTTCATCCATCCCTATCCCGTGTGCAGCGGATCGGCAAATAGGCCGATCTTCAGCCTCCCTCCTCCTCGGCCCGATAATGGGAGATAGCTCCCATGCGCCTTTCCGCCCAAATTATCCAGCAGATTGTGGGGCATCCGGTGGACCATTTTTCCGGCTCCGGACGCCAGCGCGCCCTTGGACGCGTCGAGCTTCGCAACCCGGCCACCATCTTCCCCATTCAGGGCGATTTCGTCGGCGATCCGATTTCCGTCACCCTTCGCGACATCTCCGCCGAAACCATCGGCCTGGCCACCCCGCAAGCCTTGATGCCGTTCTCCAGCCTGATCGTCAGCGTTCCCCTGCCCGATTCACAACTGCTGGCCATCCGCTGCCGCGTGATGCGCTGCACGCGCCTGCACGATGGCCAATTCGCCCTGGCGGCCCAATTCGTTCGGGTCGTCGATTCTCAAACCGTCTAAGACAGACCACCCTGGCAGGCCCGACTTTGATCCCCAAGTCCCGGTATCATACCGGCCATGATCCGCAACCTTCCGCCGCTTATTATGGCGTTCATGGCCTCGCTGGCCGTCGCCGATGTGCCAGCCTCCCAGCCTGATCTTCCCGTCTCCATCCGCGTTGATGCCGGCAAGCCCATCGGTCAATGGAAGCCGGCCTGGCGGTTCTTCGGCTACGACGAAGCCGATTTCTCCTTCATGCCCTATGGACAAAAACTCCTCACCGAACTCTCGCAACTCCAAGGCCCGCAGGTCTTCATCCGCTGCCATCACCTGCTCACCTCCGGCGATGGCACACCGGCCCTCAAATGGAGTTCCACCAACGCCTATGCCGAAGATGCCAAAGGGAATCCGGTTTACAACTGGACCATCACGGATCGCATTTTCGACGCCTACGTTCAACGCGGTTTGAAGCCGTACGCCCAGATCGGCTTCATGCCGAAAGACCTTTCCACCCGGCCCGATCTTTATCCCACGACGTTCCCTTCCGGCAAACTTACCCCCGTCGCGGGCGGGCAATCCTACCCACCCAAGGACTACGAAAAGTGGCGTAACCTCGTCTATGCGTGGGTCAACCATTGCGTCCAGCGCTACGGAAAATCTGAGGTCGAGAAGTGGTATTGGGAAGTCTGGAACGAGCCGAACATCAGCTATTGGCACGGCACGCCCGAGGAATATTACAAGCTCTACGATTATGCCGTCGACGGCGTTCGCCGCGCGCTGCCCACCGCCCGCGTCGGCGGACCCGAACAAGCCGGCGGCGGCGGGAAATTCCTACGCGCGTTTCTGCAACATTGCATCGATGGCGACAACCTGGCCACGGGTGCAAAAGGCTCTCCGCTCGATTTCATCTCCTTCCACGCCAAGGGAAGCCCCAAGTTTATTGATGGCCACGTGCGAATGGGCCTGTCCAACCAGTTGAACAACGTCGAATCCGGTTTCGCCACGGTCGCCGCGTTCCCGCAATTCAAAGACACGCCGATCGTCATAGGTGAATCCGATCCCGATGGTTGCGCCGCCTGCACGGGTCCGCAACTCAACTATCGCAACTCCACCCTCTACCCCTGCTACACCGCCGCCGCATTCGCCAGAACATTCGAGATTGCCGATGAACACAACGTCAATCTCCAAGGCGCGCTGACCTGGGCCTTTGAATTCGAGGGTGAGCGCTATTTCGCCGGCCACCGTGTTCTGGCCACCAACGGCATCGACCTTCCCGTCCTCAACGTCTTTCGCATGCTGGCAAAACTGCACGGCGATCGCCTTCCCGTCGAAAGTTCCTCCGCCGATTCGCTGGCTTCCATCGAAAAAACCGGCGTCCGTGCGGCGCCCGACGTTAGCGCCGTCGCGGCCCTGGACGCCCGGCAGCTGGCGATCCTGCTCTGGAACTACCACGATGATGACGTTCCCGGCCCCACGGCGGATATCGACCTGTCCATCTCCAACCTTCCGCCCACGGCCGCAGGTGCCACGCTTACCGAATACCGAATCGACCGCTCGCATAGCAACGCGTACACGCTCTGGGTGCAATTGGGGTCCCCGCCGCATCCCACGGCCGAGCAATACGCCAACCTTCAATCCGCCGGCCGGCTCGCGACTCTCGCCCCTCCTAATCGCATCCGCCTTTCCCAGGGCAATTTCGCTCTTCACGTTCACCTGCCCCGCCAGGGCGTCTCGCTGATGGTCTTGACTTTTGATTGAACCGAAAGAGGAAGCGACGAATTGCCGTTCGACACCCCCCGCGCCCTGATGGCTCGGATAGAATGTGATGAAGAGCCGTTATGCCCTTGCCCGCTGCCGACGCGCCGATCGAGCCTCGCCGTAAGAGCCCTTTGCGACGATGGAGCATGCGTATTCTTCGCATCGCGGTGCTCGTCTATTTGGGAGTGGCCTTGGTGATCTTCGCAATTCAGGACAGCCTCATTTTCCCCGGCGCTTCCACACAAGGTCAGCGCGACGCGATTCTCACACAAGGGCATGGCTACGAATTGCTTTCGCTTCATACGGCCGGCGGCACACCCATCGCCGCATTGTTCGGCAAAGCGCTCCAAAGCGACGGCCAGCCATTGGCGGACGTTCGCCATCGGCCCACCGTCATCTTCTTTTATGGCAATGGATCATGCATGGCGCACAGCACCGACGTTTTCAACCATGTTCGGCGGCTGGGAGTAAACATCATCATCCCCGAATTTGAAGGATATGGGATGAGCGCCGGCAAACCGAGCGAAAAAGGTTGTTACGCCGCTGCCGATACCGCATACGACTATGTGCTTAGCCGCGGTGACATTGATGCGAAGAAGATCGTGCCGGTTGGCTGGTCGTTGGGCGCTGCGGCCGCAATGGATCTTGCCAGCCGCCGCCCCGTCGCCGGTTTGGTAACGATCAGCGCTTTCACCAGCCTGCGGGATATGGCCCACCAAACAATCCCCTGGCTGCCAACTTCTCTCCTGCTGAAATATCGCTTCGATAATGTCGGCAAGCTCGCCGGGATTTCCTGCCCGATCCTGATTATCCACGGAATCGGGTAGTGTCCTAATTTGAAATTTTCGGATTACTGCCCGAATAGGTGATTGAACTCCCACCAAGCGTTGATCTGCCTGATGGTCTCAATGACGATGTATATGATGAGAATCCCCGCTATTATTTGGACAAAATACCAGACGGGTCCATGCTGGTTGATGGGCGCACCGCAGTGCGGACACGCCTTAGCTGATGGGCTTACCATTTTAGAGCAGGCGGGGCATTCCTCTAGGGGTATGGTGTTTTCCAGTGCAACCGGTGGCAACACCGAAACTTTCGCCAGCCTCTCAAAGCATTCCGCACAGACGACATTTCCACGCCAGTCAATAGGCGCTTCTAACTTCCCAATTGTGCGGCCACAGTTCGCACATTCTGCCATGCGGTCATTCTACCATCCGAATGCGAAAAAAGCCGCCGGGAGGCGGCAAGTCCCATTTTCTCAATGAGGAACAGGCGGAGTCCATGCCAGAATCATCAATGAAACCAACGCGACGACAAGGCATAGGTGGCACAATCGTTCGCAAGTTGCGGAAAAAGGTATCGGCTTTACGGCGAGAGTTTCGACGCTTATTGTACCCGTCGCGGAAGCCTGTTTCATTTGTTTTATGGCGTTGTTCAGATGCCCGCGCGCAAACCAGATTTCGGCGTATAGGCGTATTGATCCAAGCAGGATACTCAATCCAAGCGCCACCATCGCGATCCTGTGAAACATGTTTGCTTTGGGGGTTGGTAAGCCGGTGCCCAGCGCAACAAGAATGGCCAGTGCTCCAGAAGCCAGTCCAACCAAATACCTGAACCAACTGTATATGGCCTGCTCTCTTTGGTTTGTGAGTTCAGCAAATCTTTTTTGAATTGTTTCGGGAGAAACGTTCGTGTCTACCGGTATTTGCTCACCTGTTGGCATTTTGCCATTTTCGGCAAAAGGGGTCGGTTTCGTTTAGCAAAATGCGAACAAAACCCGGTTGTACTTATGGCATTAAATCGCCGCCAGCAATTCCTCCAATTCCCAAACATGATCGGTGACGCCAGCGGCCATTGCCGGTGTAATCCGCGTGGTGCTATGGACCCGGCAGAAGTTGTAGTGGGCAACGTGGAGCGCCACGGCAGCCGCGAGGTTTTCCAGCTTCTTTGAGAAGCCGAGAGACAGGCGGGTGAACCGCCGAAGGAATGTGCGGATCGTCAGGTTGTTCCGTTCAACGTGGCTTGTGCAAATCGAGGAAAGGTCCATGTCGGTCAAGCCCGTGATTTGCCGCCGCTCCGCAGCGACCATCACGGGCGGACCATACCGGCCGGGTTGAACCGGCTCGGCGAATTCCTTGATGATTTGGCCGTAGGCGATTTCGTCGCCAAAGGCGTTCTTCACGGCCGCGGGATAGGCGTTGAAACCGTCCGTAGAAAGCTGCGGGGCATCGGTCACGATCCGATCCGCCAAGTCATACATGAAACTTTGGGTGACTTCCGTAGACCGCTTGCCGATGGCGTAGGTCGCAATCAGCTTCGTATCCTGATCGAACGCGATGTACAGGAATTGATCGCCCATCGTGGGATTGACGACCAGCGCCCGCTTTAGCGTCTCTTGCTTGCAGCCGACAAACGTCCAGATTTCATCCGCCTGGACGTGCCGGAGTTTCAGGTTGCGCAGCCAAGCGTTCAGGAACGCCTTGCACTTTCCGCCTACCTTGACGGCCAGCCGCATGACCGTATCGCGATGAACGCCGGTAAGCCGTTCGATAGAGCGGATAGAGTTTCCTTCAACCAGAAGGTGGATGATCGCCTTTTGCTTGAGCCGGGGTAGTTCGTTTGCCATTGCGAATTCCTTTCCCACTCTGGGCGGAATTCGCTAAAATGCGGGTCTTGAGTCGGCAGTTAGCGGATTCCGCTGATTGTCACTTGCCCCGGTTGTTATCAGCAGCCGGGGTTTTCTGTACCAGAATTATTGTATATCATTTAGATATGCAGTCAAGAGAATTCCCTTGATTTGTATATTTTTTTGATATATAGTAAATCCATGCGAAAATCATCTATCCGTGGTCGGCCCCCAAATCCCCCAGACCAAACGAGGGATTTCTCGTTGCTACTCCGCTTACGACAAGCTGAGAAGCAAGCCTTTTCAAAGGCCGCCGAAGTGGCTGGTGTTCCCCTTTCATCGTGGATTCGGGAGCGGCTTCGCCGTGCGGCTATCCGTGAATTAGAAGAGGCTAACCTTTCCAATCCAATGCTGGCGCCCATCACCGGAGCCTAAATGCAAGCACCACATATTGACCCGCGCCCAGATGGGATCGGACACGCAATCGCCGACAAACGCCCCGTTATTCCAAAGCGACAGCGTTCATTTGATTGGAACGATGATGAGGTCAAAAAGCTATTTGAAGACTTTAATGGGGCAATTGACGAAGCCGAATATTTCCTTGGGCTTTTAGTGGTCGCCCAAAAGGACGGTGGTCCGTCGGAAGTCGTTGATGGGCAGCAGCGGCTCGCAACGACGACTATTCTATTGGCGGCGATTCGCGATTATTTGCTGGACCATGACCCCAAAATCGCCGCTGGAATTGAATCACAATACCTGATGTCGTTCGATATCGAGGAAGAAAAGAATAAGGCACATTTGCGATTAAATATCGAGGACAATCCTTTCTTCTTTGATCGTGTACTAAGTCGTCCGGGGTCAAAGGAACGTACACAAGTAAAGCCGACGATTCCCTCACACCGCAAAATAGACCGTGCCGCCGAGATTGCCGAGGAGTATGTCAAGAAGCTGGTTGCGGGTGTTTCCCACAATGATGCAATCAAACGGCTTAAGAAATGGGTGGCGTTCATCCGGGATGGCGTTCGGGTTATCTGGTTTGTCGTTCCAGATTACCGCCATGCCTACCTAATTTTTGAAACTCTCAACAATCGTGGTTTGGACCTCGCAATTTCTGATCTAATCAAGGTGTATTTATTCTCCTGCGCTGGCGATCAAGAGGAAGTTGTTTACTCGAACTGGATCGGAATGCAGGGTTCGCTGCGCACAGTTTCTAGCGAAGATATTTCTACAACGTATATCCGCCATCTGTGGATTTCCAAAAATGGCCCGGTTCGGGCCGACAAACTATACGACAGCATCAAGGCAAAGATTCGGCGCGAAGACCCCGCGATTGAATTTTCAAGAACCCTCAAGGAGGGTGCGGTTGTGTACGCGGCGCTCCTAAATTCGGACCACGATCTTTGGGCAAAATACGGGACTAGAACACGGAAAAATTTATCTAACTTGATAATGCTGAAGGCCGAGCGAATCCGCCCATTGCTTTTGGCCATCGTGCAAATATTTTCGGTAAATGAAGCAAAAAAGGCGTTTGGATTATGCCTGTCGTGGTGGGTGCGATGGTTAATTGCGGGTACTGCGGCAGGAACCGTTGAAAAAGAATTTGGAGAACTGGCACAAAAGGTGACTTCGGGCGAAATTTCAACCGCAACCGCCCTAAGCAAGGCGACGGAAGTTATCCCCACTGACGCCGAATTTGAAGAGGCGTTTTCTGTTGCGAGATCGTCTCAGATGAGCATCGCGCGTTACTACCTTCGTGTCTTAGAGAATCAGCAGAAGGGTGTTGAATACCCGATGGAAGCGAAAGAGAGTGAGGAAATACTTACGCTCGAACATATCTGGCCAGAGACTCCCCCAGAAAACGTCGGATTAAGCCAAGAAGTGATTGCGGAAATGTCAGATTTAACCTCGCGTCTCGGCAATTTGGCGCTCATGAAAAAACGCCCAAATGAAGATGTGGGTAACAAGATGTTCAAGGAGAAAAAGACGGCATACGCGCAACAGGAGGGATTGGAGCTAACAAAGGCTTTGGCCAAGTATTCCAAGTGGGGACGAGATGAAATTAACGAGCGGCAGAGAATGCTTGCAAGGCTCGCCGTTAAGGCATGGCCAATGACCGTTTAGTCGCTTCAAATTGGAGAATCTAGCCCACATCCGTAGCTCGCTGTGGGCAGATTAGGACACTACCCGGAATCGACGATGACGCCGTTCCCTTTGAAATGGCCCAGCGACTTGCGGCCTCAGCCAAGCGCAGCGTGTTGAGGATGAACATTCAGGGTGCCGGCCACAATGATGTCTTCGACGTCGGCGGCGAAAAACTGTGGCTTCGCCTCGGCGAATTTCTCGGGCAACTCACCCCGTCCGACAAGCTCAATTCGACGGCGACGGCGACAACTCGGCCTGCACTTGAATGAGGTTGTTCGCCGATTCCGCGCCCTCCCAATAAAGATAGACCTCCCGGGAGACATCGGTTGGCTGAAGCCCGCGCCGCCCAATCTCGCCATAAAGCTTCCCGGACGCCTGTCCAAAAAGCTTCCCGTACGCCTGGCCAATCTGCGATATCGGGCCCGCGTAGATCACCGTCGCGCACGATGACGGCCCCACGGTAATGATCTCAATTCCATCCGGTTTGGGCGTCCCATCCTTCACGATTACGCCAATATCCAAGGTGAATGTCTTATCCCGGTCCTCCGTTGCTCCATGGTACGTGAAAACGACCGGCCCGATCGCCCGCAGCTTGCCTGCATCGATCGCCGCGTCGATCTTCGGCATCAGCGCGTCGACCGCATCGAGAATTTTATTCAACGTGGTTTGAGTCGAAACAAACGCGTAGCTATACGGCTTAAGCGTTTGGATACGAACATCTCCCAGCGTGACGGCCGAAGGCCGGGTATCCGGCATGGAATCGGCACGACCGTCCACCCCAAGCATCAAAACCAGCGACATCAAGGCCAGCGACCAATGCGTTAAGTTCATGCGTTTCGCCTCCGCAAATGACGCCATAGTCATAAACCCGTGAACCCGGCAAATCAACGCCATTCGGTCATTCGGATTTCGAATTTGATTCGTCATTCGAATTTCGAGTTTCGAATTTCCCCCAGTGGCCTCTTCCGCTATCATTCCTTCCCGTACATCCCTGGAGACCCCATGCCTTCAATCGACATGCCGTTGGAGCAGCTTCGGCAATACAAGCCATCGCTTTATCGCCAGGAGGATTTCCAGTCTTTCTGGGATACGGTTCTTTCCCAGTCTGAGAAGCAGCCGTTGAACGCCGAGCTGATTCCTTACGATTTGCCGGTGCGCGGGATTGATTGTTTCGCGGTCCGGTTCGACGGATTCGGGGGCGGGCGGCTGGCGGGATGGTATCTCCGTCCCGATTCACGCGGGAAAATCCCCGGCCTATGCGTCTATCACGGCTACAGCATACGCGCCGCCCGGCCCCTCGATCTCATCCCCTTCGCCGCCCAGGGAATCTGTGTCCTGAGCATGGATTGCCGCGGCCAAAACGGCCAGTCCCAGGACACGGCGGTTTATCCCGAAGGACATCACAGCGGCTGGATGACCGCCGGCATCCGCGATCCGCGCACGTACTATTATCGTAACGTCTATGCCGACGCCGTCCGCGCCCTGGACGTATTGGCACGCCGCGACGAAGTGGACCCTGCCCGCCTGGCCATTACCGGCGGCAGCCAGGGCGGTGGACTGACGCTCGCCGTCGCCGCGTTGTCCCGAAAGCCGGCCCTTGCCTTGCCCGACATTCCATTCCTCTGCGACTTCCGCCGATCCATCAACGTTGCCCTGGCCGGGCCGTATCCCGAAATCACCGGATTTATCAAGGCGTTTCCCCATTTATACGAGCAGGTGATTCGCACGCTCAGCTATTTCGATTGCCTGAACCTCGCCCCCTGGATCACTTGCCGCACCGTCATCTGCAACGGCCTTTGGGACGACATCTGCCCGCCCAGTTCCATCTACGGCGTCTACAACCACATCACCGCCCAGAAGCAAATGGAACTCTATCCCTTCCACAAACACGAGATCCCCTACGAGCACAACGAACTAAAATTCCGCCTGCTTTCGGAATTGGCGCGGTGAATCAAAGGATCCGAGTGTCCCCATGGCCGAGAATTTCTTTGATTTCCATCAGCGAATGGCCCAGCGGCGGTCCGCGCCGCCGCCCGCCGATCCGGCCGACGCTCTCACCGTCACCCAGCTCACGGCGACCATCGAAAAGGCCATCAAAACCGGCGTGCCCGCGACCGTCATGGTGCGCGGCGAGGTCAGCAACGCCAGCGATCGCCAGGCCTCCGGACATCTCTATTTCACCTTGAAGGATTCTGCCGCCTGCATCAACTGCGTGATATGGCGCGACAACGCCTCCCGATTGCAATTTCGCCTTCAAGACGGCCTGGAGGTCATCGCCACCGGACGCGTTTCGGTTTACGCGCCGCAGGGCCGGTATCAGCTTCAGGTTCAGCGACTCCAGCCGGCCGGTCGCGGCGCGCTGGAATTGGCCTTCCGCCAATTGCAGGCCCGGCTTGCCGCCGAGGGGCTTTTCGATGCCCAGCGGAAAAAGCCCATTCCGCCCTATCCGATCCGGATCGTGCTCCTCACCAGCCGCGCCACCGCCGCCTTGCAGGACATGCTCAAAGTCCTGCGGCGATTCCCCTGGCTGAAACTGATGGTCTATCACGTCCCGGTTCAGGGCGACGGCAGCGCCGCAAAAATCGCCGATGCCCTGGTTCACCTCAACCGCCGCGCCGCCGACCTCGGCGGCGTGGACGTCATCCTCCTCGCCCGCGGCGGCGGATCGCTGGAAGACCTCTGGTCCTTCAACGAGGAAATCGTCGCCCGCGCCATCGCCGCATCACGCATCCCCATCGTCACCGGCATCGGTCACGAGGTCGATTGCTCCATCAGCGATCTCGTCGCCGATCACCACGCCCATACCCCGACCGAGGCCGCACAGGTCGTCACGCAAAACTGGAAAAATGCCCGCCAGTCCCTCGCCCAGGCCGGCGGACGCCTGGGCCGCATCATCCGCCAAACCGCCCAGGATTCCCGCCAGCGCCTATCCGGCGTTCAGCAGCATGAATTCTTTCGCCGGCCCATGGATCGCATCCAAATGCTCCGCCAGCTTTTGGACGATCGCCAGAGGTCCATGACTTTTGCCCTGTCCAGCCGTCTGCGCAATGCGCAGCATCGCCTGCTGATCCTCGATCCTCGTCTTCCGGTGGCCGCCCGATCGTCCCTGCAAATCCGCGCCGCCCGCCTCGACGCCCTCGACCGCCAACTCCAGGCCCTTTCACCCCAGGCCGTCCTGGGCCGCGGATACACGATCACCACGCTCAAGAAATCCGGCCAAATCCTCCGCGATTCGACCATCGCCAAGCCCGGCGACCACCTGCTGACCCGCTTCGCCGATGGCCAAACCGAATCCATTGTCCAGGATTCGCGGCAAATGTCGTTGTTCGAATAGGATTGCGACCATGGCTTCACTTCGAAAAATTCTGGATACGGTTCTTTCTGGAAGGTCCGATGCCAATCTTCGCTTCAACGATTTGTGCCGGCTATTGGAAAACCTGGGTTTTTCCAAACGTATCAATGGAAGCCATCACATCCACTTTCGACAGGGAATAGTGGAAATAATCAATATCCAGGCGTTGCCCGGCGGTAAGGCAAAGCCGTACCAAGTTAGGCAAATCCGTCAAATTATTGTAGAATATCGCTTGGCGATTCCGGAGCGGCCCGCATGAAGTACGAAGTCATTATCTACTGGAGCGACGACGACAAAGCGTTCATCGCCGAGGTTCCGGAACTCCCGGGGTGTGCCGCGGACGGCACGACCAAGGCAAAGGCGCTAAAGGCCGTCGAACAGATAGCCAAAGAATGGATTGAAACCGCTCGTTCCATTGGCAGGCCGGTTCCCAATCCTCGCGGGCGATTGATGTTTGCATAGTCTGTCCGACGTCCACGATTCCTGGGAAATGCCCAATTTTCGCCCGCTTCTTGCTCAATTTCCCCCCAGCCTGTACAGTTTTTGCTCTTATTTCTCAGTCCAATTGATCAAAAATGGAGAAACCGAATGTCCCCCGAATTCCGCCGTCGCGGCCATCTGTTCACCAGTGAATCCGTCACCATGGGCCATCCCGATAAGGTCGCCGACCAGATCAGCGATGCCGTGCTCGACGCCCTCCTCGCCCAGGACCCCCGCAGCCGGGTCGCCTGCGAGACCCTGGTGACCACCGGCCAGGTCGTTCTCGCCGGCGAGATCACCACCAACGCCTACGTCGATGCCGCCCAGGTCGCGCGCGACACCATTCGCGAGATCGGCTACACCCATCCCGAAATCGGTTTCGACTATCAAAGCTGCGGCGTCCTGACCTCCCTCCATTCTCAATCCCCCGACATCGCCCGCGGCGTCGACCATGCCGAGGATGATTCCAAGGAACAAGGCGCCGGCGATCAGGGCCTCATGTTCGGATACGCCTGCGACGAAACCGACGAGCTGATGCCCCTTCCCATCCATCTCGCCCATCGCATCGTCGAACGCCTTGCCGCCGTCCGATTCAATGGGAAACTCCCCTGGCTTCGGCCGGATGGCAAGAGCCAGGTCACCATCGAATACGTCAACGAGCGTCCGACTCGCGTTCACACCGTCGTCGTCTCCACCCAGCACGATGAATCCATCCTGGACAAGAAGACCGACACCGTCAGCGAAAAGGCCAAGCGGCAAATCATCGAGCACGTCATCAAGCCGGTCGTTCCCCGCAAGCTGTGGGACGACGATATTATTTTCCATATCAACCCCACGGGAAAATTCGTCGTCGGCGGCCCCAACGGCGACACCGGACTCACCGGACGCAAGATCATCGTCGACAGCTACGGCGGCCGCGGCGCCCACGGCGGCGGCGCCTTCAGCGGAAAAGATCCCTCCAAGGTCGATCGCAGCGCTT
>JBEKIV010000077.1:0-15276 GCA_050011595.1 Tepidisphaeraceae bacterium | reverse complement strand
CTCCTTGAAAAAGGGTGGTAAGACGATTATGGGGACGGATCGTTTTTCGCGCAAATGTTCCTAAGTGCGCTGTCAGCGCAGAGTTAACGCAATCGCGCAAAAGGTTGCTTGCTCGCCGTATTGGTCACCCTTGTCCGCAACCAGCACTGCGGTTAAAAACCCGACATGGACCAAGCCCGCCGCGTCATGGCGTTCATCCCTGCCCTTCTGCCGCCCCATTTGCCGACGATACCAACATGACCTCCGCACAGATTCGCCGGCAATTCCTCGATTTCTTCGTTCAGAAGCACGGGCATACGTTCGTGCCCTCCTCGCCGGTGGTTCCGCTGGACGATCCCACGCTCCTGTTCGCCAACGCCGGGATGAACCAGTTCAAACCGATCTTCCTCGGCCTGGAAAAACGCCCCTACACCCGCGCCGCCAACACCCAAAAATGCATCCGAGCCGGCGGGAAACACAACGACCTCGACGACGTCGGCCGCTCACGCCGGCACGGCACGTTCTTCGAAATGCTCGGCAACTGGAGTTTCGGCGATTATTTCAAGCGCGGGGCCATCGAGATGGCCTGGGAACTGCTCACCAAGGTCTGGAAAATGGACCCATCGCGGCTGCACGTCAGTTGTTTCGAAGGCGACGAGAAAAACGGCGTCCCCCGCGACACCGAGGCGGCCGAGCTATGGAAGCAAATCGCCGGCTTGCCGGACGATCACATCCACTATTTCGGCAAAGACAATTTCTGGGAGATGGGCGACACCGGACCTTGCGGGCCGTGCTCGGAAATCCACATCGATCGCACTCCGGACAAAACCGGCGGTAAGGACGTCAACCGCGAAGACCCGCGCGTGATGGAGTTCTGGAACCTGGTGTTCATCCAATACAACCGAAACGTCGACCGCACGCTGACGCCGCTGCCGGCCAGGCACGTCGATACCGGCATGGGTTTTGAGCGCATCTGCTCGATTCTTCAGGACAAGACGGATATGTATGGGATCGACCTGTTCGATCCATTTTTCGCCGCAATCGCAACCCTGAGCGGCTTCAAATATACGGGCAAATTTCCCAAGACGAACGCGCCGGACCCGCAAGCCGAGGCTGCCGACGAGCAGTTGCGGCATGATATCGCTTTTCGCGTGATCGCCGATCACATTCGCACGTTGACATTCGCCCTGACAGATGGAGCCGTGCCGAGCAACGAGGGACGCGGGTATGTGCTGCGGAGGATTCTCCGCCGGGCGGTTCGGTTCGGACGACAGCAGCTTGGATTGACCGAACCCTTCATGCACCAACTGGTTCCAGTCGTTGTTGATTCCATGGGCGCGGCGTTTGGGGAATTGAAGAGGAATCCGAAGCACGTGATCGAATTGATTCGGGATGAGGAAGTCTCGTTCGGAAAGACGCTGGATCGGGGTATCCAACTCTTCGAGCAGGCATCCATGGCCGGATCGATCTCCGCCGCGGAGGCTTTCAAGCTCCACGACACCTACGGCTTTCCTATCGATCTGACGCGCATCATGGCCGAGGAACGCGGGATGACTGTTGATATCGCGGGCTATGAAAAGCTGATGGAGCAGGCCCGCGAAATTGCCCGTGCCGGGGGAAGGGAAGAAGAAACCAAGGTTGCCGAGCTTCCTCCGGATGCCCTGGCCCGGCTGGCGGCAACGGCCGGCGGACCGACGGATGACTCGGCCAAATTCAGCCACGACGCCATCGAGGCCAAAGTCCTGGGCATTTGGAACGGCAGCAACTTTGATCCATCGGCGGACACCTCGGCGGACCAGGAAGTCGCCATCGTTCTCGACCACACCAACTTCTACGCGGAAATGGGCGGGCAGGTCGGCGACAACGGCACGCTCACTTCGGCAAACGCATCATTCGATGCCGAAAGCACGAAATCCGTCGGCGGATATGTCCTGCACATTGGCCGGATCCGGAGCGGAACGCTTCGCGTCGGCGATACGGTCCAAGCAACGGTTTCGCCCGTGCGCGCCCGCACCGAAAAAAATCACACCGGCACCCATCTTGCCAACTGGGCCTTGCGTGAAACCCTCGGCGACGGCGTGCAGCAGAAAGGCTCGCTGGTCGATCCGGAAAAACTCCGCTTCGATTTCTCGCATCCCAAGGCAATGAGCGAAGAGGAAATCGCCGGCGTCGAGAGATTGGTCAACGAGGCCATCGCCGAGAAGCTGCCGGTTTATGCCCAGGAGGCTTCGCAGGATCAGGCCCTGAAGATCAACGGCCTGCGTGCCGTTTTCGGCGAGAAATATCCGGCCATGGTTCGCGTCGTTTCCATCGGCGCTCCGGTCGGCGAGTTGCTGGCAAATCCAAACGATCCCAAATGGCGGCAATTCTCGATTGAATTCTGCGGCGGAACACATCTGGCCAGTTCGGACCAGATCGACCGATTCGCCATAACCTCGGAGGAATCGGTCAGCAAAGGAATTCGGCGAATCGTGGCGTTGACGGGCGAATTCGCGATGGCCGTGGAATCCGCAGCCGGTCGCCTGGAGAGCGCAATCGACCGCGCGCGACAGGTTGCCGACGCCGAACTTGCGGCGGTGATCGCCGAATTGCAGACAGCCGTCGCCGCCCCGTTGCCGCTGAAAGCCAAGCGCCGCGCCCAAGCGGCGATTGTCGAGCTTCAAACTCGGCACCGGGCACACGAGAAGTCGAGCCGGGCCCAATCGGCGGGCGGCGGCGTGGACGCGGTGAAAGCCGCGGCCGATCTTCTGGCCCATGCCCCGGCCTTGGCCGGGGGGAAGCTCATCATCGGGCAAATCGCGGGGGCCACGGACGATCAGCTTCGTTCGGCGATCGATTCGCTGCGGAAAAAATCGCCGACGCACGCGATTCTGTTGGCCGCGTCCGATAACGAGAAAGTGACGTTCGTCGCGGCCGTGAGCGATGACGTGGTGGCCAAAGGCCTCAAAGCGGGGGATTGGGTGAAGCAAGTAGCGACGATTGCTGGCGGCGGGGGAGGCGGCCGTCCGCAAATGGCGCAAGGCAGTGGAAAAGATCCGTCGAAGATCGCGGCGGCTCTCGATAAGGCCAAACAGATTGTGGGGTCGGTCATTGGTCATTAGTCATTGGTCATTTGTAAATGCAATTCGCCAATGACAAATGACGAATGACCAATGACCAATGACATTTGCCCCCAATCTTGACAGAACCCATTAAGCCAAATACGCTTGGAGTCAATGCTCGGCGGGTATCATCCCGCCGTGGCTTTTTATTGGCGGTTCGTTTTTTGATCCGACGGAGGTTTGCGCATGCAGCCGGTCATGAAAATCAGCAAGTCCCGCAAGCGTAAGCGGCGTTCGCATCACGCGTTGCGGCCGATCCACTACGTCCGCTGCCCACAATGTTCCAACGCCAAGCTTCCGCATTGTGCTTGCGACAATTGTGGGTACGTCAATCCGAAACTGGCGTTGCAGATGGAGACCGAGCAGGCCTGATTCAGGGAAGAGTGGGCCAGAGGATATGATGGCTCTCATTGGTCGTACGGTAGGCGTTGCCTCCGCAATCGAAGGAGATTGCCGGTGCGAGTTGCGGTGGATGTGATGGGTGGGGACCATGCCCCCGCCGAAATCCTTTTGGGATGCTGGCATGCCGCGCCTTTGCTGGCCGACGGCGACGTGGTGTGTCTCGTCGGCGACGAAGCGGAAATCCGCCGCGGATTGGACGGCTCCTCGCTCACCGGCGGGCAAAGAAAACATTACCAGATCATTCCCACGACGCAGGTGATCTTGATGGACGATTCGCCCGTGGAGGCGATTCGCAGCAACCCCGACAGCAGCATCGCCGTGATGTGCAAGCTGGCGGCCAAGGGAGAGGTTGATGCGGTCATCTCGGCTGGCAACACCGGGGCGTGCGTGGCGGCGGCGCAGTTGCGGATGAGGCTCTTGCAGGGGGTCAGCCGGCCGGGGATCGCCATCATTCTTCCGACGTTCCATGGCCCGGTGGTGATCTGCGACGTCGGCGCCAACCCCGAGCCCAAGCCCAAACACCTGGAGCAATACGCGATCATGGCCGGCACCTACGCCAGCGTAGTCTGCGGCCGTAGCGAGCCGCGCGTCGGGCTGCTCAGCATTGGCGAGGAGGACGCCAAGGGGAACGCGCTGACCAAGGAAGCGCGCAAGATGATGCGTGATGAGCCGCTGATCAACTTCATCGGCAACGTGGAGGGTCGGGATTTATTCAAGGGCGTGGTGGACGTGGTGGTATGCGACGGATTCGTGGGCAACATCGTGTTGAAGTTCACCGAAGGGATGGCCGATGGGCTGTTCCGCACGATCGCCGCGGAGATTGAACAGGCCGCGCCGGAGTTGATACCGCAGTTCGAGCCGATCATGCGGAAGATTTATGCGAACCACGACTGGCAGGAATACGGCGGTGCGCCGCTGCTGGGGGTTGACGGCTATTGCCTGATCTGTCACGGCCGCTCCGAAGCCCGCGCGATCAAGAACGCCATCCGCGTCGCCAAGCAGCTCGCCAACAGCAGGATCAACGAAAAAATCGTCGAAGCGATCGAGCGTTCCATTCCAGTTGCGGAGGAATAAGTAGTTTCCAATGCAGATGTTCTCGGCCATTCTCGCGGGTTTCGGCAGTCAATTGCCTGACAAACGGCTCACCAACGACGATCTGGCGAAGATGGTCGAGACCAACGATGAGTGGATCACGCAGCGAACGGGGATCAGGGAACGGCGGATCGCCACCGACGGAGAATCCACGGCGTCGCTGGCCACGGCGGCGGCGCGGAAGGCCATCGCCTCGGCGGGTTTGGAGCCGGCGGATATCGAGTTGATCGTCTGCGCGACCATCACTCCGGAGATGGTGTTTCCCTCGACGGCCTGTTTCGTGGGAGCAGCGCTGGGGCTGGGCGGGGTGCCGGCGTTCGACTTGTCGGCGGCGTGCAGCGGGTTCATCTACGCCTTGGTCACCGGCGCCAATTTCGTCAAGGTCGGGCAATTTCGAAACGTGCTGGTCATTGGGGCCGAGACCCTCAGCCGGATCACCGATTATACCGACCGCTCGAGCTGCATCCTCTTCGGCGATGGAGCGGGTGCGGTGGTGCTGAAACGATCCAGCGATCCGGGAAGGGGGGTTATCTACAGTTCCCTTCATGCCGACGGCGCCGGCGCGGATGCGATGAAGTGCATTCCCGGCAGCCGGTTCCCGCTCAACCAGCAGATGATCCTCGATCGCGATCATTTCATGAAGATCAAGGGACGCGAAGTGTACAAGTTCGCGGTCACCAAGTTCGAGGAATTGATCCAAGAGGCGATGCGGGCCTGCGAGTTGACCGCCCAGGACGTGAAGCTGATCATTCCACATCAGGTGAATCAGCGGATCATTGATTCGGCCATGGAAAAGCTCGGTCTGCCGTCGGAAAAGGCGTTTGTGAACATCGACCGATATGGGAACACGTCGGCGGCCAGCATTCCCATCGCTCTGGACGAGGCGCACCGAGCGGGGCGATTCAAAACCGGCGATGCGGTGATTTTCGTGGCATTCGGCGGGGGACTGACCTGGGCCAACGCGGTTGCGAGAATCTAGATGGCCTGCACCACCGATATCCTTTGTCCCGGCCAAGGGGCGCAGATGGTGGGGATGGGCAAGGCGTTGTACGAGTCGTCGGCGTCGGCCCGCGAGCTTTTCCAGGCTGCCGGGCGGATTCTGGGCTTCGACCTGGCGGAGGTTTGCTTCCGCGGCCCCGAGGATCGACTCAATCAAACCGACATCAGCCAGCCGGCCATTTACGTCACCAGCATCGCCAGCTTCAAAGAGGCGGCGGCCTCGGGGATGTTCGACGCCGCCGCGGTGACGGCCTTTGCGGGCCTGAGCCTTGGCGAATACACCGCCCTGCATCTGGCCGGGACGTTCGGGTTTGAAGAGGGCTTGCGATTGGTGGCCTTGCGCGGCAAATACATGCAGGAGGCGGCGGTGGCATCGCCGAGCGGGATGGTGGCTCTGATCGGGGCGGATGAACCGACCGCCCGGCGGCTTTGCCTGGAATCGGCCGCGGGCGAGGCCCTGGTCCCCGCGAATTTCAACGCGCCGGGACAGATCGTGATCAGCGGAACGAGCGCGGCATGCGAGCGGGCGGTCGCGGCGGCCGAGGCGATGGGCATCCGCGCCATGCCCCTGAAGGTCGCCGGCGCCTTTCACAGCCCGCTGATGCAATCAGCCGCCGACAAAATGATCGCGGAATTGGCCAAGGTGGACTTCTCCCGCCCGGCCAAAACCGTATACTCCAACGTCACGGCCGAGCCGCATCAGGAGCCGCAGTCGATCAAGAAGCTCCTGGTCGAGCAGATCGTCTCGCCGGTGCGATGGGCGCAGACGATGCAGGCGTTGGCTGAGCAGCCGTCGGTGGCGTCGCGTGAAGCGCGATTCATCGAGCTTTCGCCGGGCAAAACGCTGGCGGGCCTGGCCAAGCGAATCAACCGCCGCCTGGTGGTGGAAAGCATCGGGTAGCGGACGGCGCAACCCTGACGCTAGGAGCGCAGAACGATGACGGAAAAACGCGTGGCCGTGGTAACGGGAGGATCGCGCGGCATTGGAGCGGCGATCGTGCGGCGATTGGCGGGCGATGGGCTGCACGTCGTGGCGCTGGCGAGGAACCTGGAGAAGCTTCAGCAGGTCTGTGCCGAAGCTGTCGCCGCCGGCGGGGCCGCCGAGCCGGTCGTCTGCGATATTGCCGATCCCAAGGCCCTGGCGGCCGCGGTGGAGGGCGCGGCGGAGCGGCTGGGCCGCATCGATGTCCTGGTCAACAATGCCGGCATCACGCGGGATGGTCTGCTCCTGCGCATGGAGGACGAGGATTTCGATTCGGTGATCGCGACGAACTTGAAGAGCGCATTCGTGGCGATTCGAGCGGCGGCCCGGCCGATGATCAGGGCCAAGGGCGGGCGGATCATCAACATCAGTTCGGTCTCCGGCGTCGCCGGAAACGCCGGGCAGGCCAATTACGCCGCCAGCAAGGCGGGGTTGATCGGCCTGAGCAAATCCGTCGCCAAGGAATTGGCCGGCAAGAACATTACCTGTAACGTCGTGGCGCCCGGATTCATCGTTTCGGACATGACCGACGTCCTGAGCGAGCAGATCAAGGAAGGGGTGAAGAATTTCATCCCGCTCAAGCGGTTCGGGATGCCGGTGGAAGTGGCGGCGGTGGTCAGTTTTTACGCCAGCCCGGATGCAAGTTATATCACGGGTCAGGTATTATGTGTGGATGGGGGAATGGTGATGTGAGCGAGTTGTGGTGTGAGCGCGTCGGCCAAAATTTCCGGGAGAGGATGAATTGAACCGCCAAGACGCCGAGAACGCCAAGGGGGAGATTAATGCGGTCCAATGGGGATTTCGGTATTTCCCCCTTGGCGTCCTCGGCGTCTTGGCGGTTCAATCGTCTTTGTTCATGGGAAAGTTGGCAGACCCATGTGAGCGCGTTGTGACATGAGCGGTTGGCAAAAGGCTTTGGCACCGCTATAGTCTCCCCACTTGGGCCGCGGTGGCCCTTGGAACTTTTGGGTAGGGCAGGTGGATATGGCAGAAGAAATCGATCAGAAGGTCATCGAAATCGTCAGCGAGCAGATGGGCGTGGATAAGAGCGAAGTCACGCGGGAGACGCATTTTATAAACGATCTCAACGCCGACTCGCTTGATACCGTCGAACTCGTCATGGAGTTCGAGGATGAATTCGAGCTGTCCATTCCTGACGAAGAGGCGGAGAAAATCCAGACCGTTGGTCAGGCGATCGACTACATCAAAGAACATTCCAGCAAATGAGCGGACGCCGAGTTGTCTTAACGGGTTTGGGCGTCGTCACTTCCCTCGGCGACAATGTCGAGAAGATGTGGACCGCCCTTTGCGCCGGAAAGAGCGGCATCTCGCTCATCACGCGCTGGGATGCCAGCGCATATCCCACCCGATTCGGCGGGGAATGCACCGACTTCGACCTCAACCGCTACGACGTCTCGCGCTATACGGAGGAGCGCCTCCTGCCCAAGCGGCTGGACCGGTTCGGACAATTCGGCATCGCCGCGTCGATCAGCGCCGTCGGCGATTCGGGAATCGACTTTGAAAAAACCGACCGGTGCCGCTGCGGAGTGATCATCGGCAGCGGCATCGGGGGCATTGAGACCCTCGAGGACCAGAACAAGATTCTCAACACCCGCGGAATCAGCCGGGTCAGCCCGTTCACGGTCCCGCGGCTGATGGTCAACGCCGCCAGCGGAAACGTGTCGATCATCTTTCGGCTCTATGGCCCGAATACCGCTGTTGCCACGGCCTGCGCCACCGGGTCCAACGCGATCGGCGACGCCGCCCGCTACATCCAGCACGATCAGGCGGACGTGATGATCGCCGGCGGGTCGGAGGCGGCGCTGTGCGCGCTGGGGCTTGGCAGCTTTTGCGCCGCCCGCGCCCTGTCCACGCGAAACGACGATCCCCCCCGCGCCAGCCGGCCGTGGGACCGCGACCGCGACGGGTTTGTCATGGGCGAAGGCGCCGGCGTCGTCGTCCTGGAGGAATTCGAACACGCCAAAAAACGCGGGGCGAAAATGTATTGCGAAATGGCCGGCTACGGCATGAGCGCCGATGCCTACCATATCACCGCCCCCGACGAGCAGGGCCACGGCGCCAGCCGGGCCATGGAGATGGCCCTCCGTGATGCCAAGCTCTCGAGCGATCAGGTCGATTACATCAACGCCCACGGCACCAGCACCCCCCTTGGCGATATCGCCGAGACCAAGGCCATCAAACATTTTTTCAACGATCACGCCAAAAAATTGGCCATCAGCTCCACCAAGAGCGAGTTAGGCCATCTTCTCGGCGCCAGCGGCGGCGTGGAAGCGGTCATCAGCGCCCTGACCATCGACCGCAATCTGATTCCCCCAACGATTAACCTCGATAATCCCGATCCCGAATGCGATCTGGATTACGTTCCCCACAAGGCCCGCGAACGCCGGGTGAACGTGGCCATGAGCAACAGCTTCGGCTTCGGGGGGCATAATGCCTGCCTGGTGATGCGGAGGGTGTAGGGGGCGCTTCGGTTTCCACCCGAGGCGCAACGAGTGGCCCGATATCTGCCATGATCGGGCGTCCACACGCCGAGGTCATCCATATACTTGCAATTTGGCGAGACGTTAGGCGGCTTGCGACGGGGCCAGCGTTTCCACTGAAACGATTCCGCGTAAGCTGATCACGTGCACATCTTCAGCCAGAGCGTTGTGCGGCTTGGCGGCAAAAACGTAGAGAGAGAGGTGGGCGATGAAGCAAAGTCCGGGATTCCGGATATCAATGCTCCTGCCATCGGCCAGATGAATCCGTAGCGGAATAAACGGTTCGCGATTCAGCTCTTGAGCCAGTGTTTCGGGATTCATTACTACATTCTACGCTTCTGCGGGAATGCCGGCAATCTTGCGGATCTGGCGAGACTATCCGTCGGAGTCGAGCGGCATACTTGGCTGCTCCTATTGCCATCTTGCCGCAACGGCCGATAATAAGATGTAGAGGAACGGATGCCCCTGTTGCACTCACCCAAACCGCCCCAGGCTTCTCCCAGCGAGGGGGAACTGGACCGGATTCTCCGGCTCAAAGTTCCCCTGATCGTTCGCCTGGCCGAGCGCAAGATGCATTGCAGCGAGGTCCTGCGCCTGGGAAGCGGGGCGATCATCGAGTTTTCAAAGAGCAGCGAGCAGCCGCTGGAACTGCTGGTCAACAATATTGTCATCGGCCTGGGCGAAGCGGTGAAAGTCGGCGAGAACTTCGGCCTGCGCATCCGCCAGGTCGGCGATACCAAACAAATCGTCGAAGCCCTCGGCGGCGAATAAATTGACCGGGCATTTGATTCATCACAGAAACACCCCCTTCAATTATCCCCAGAAAAGAAATTGAACCGCGGATGACTCGGATAACCCGCATGAATTGGTTCCGATACGTAGACCGCATCTTTTTTTGACGTGGCCGGCTGGCATGCTTGAGGGCACGAACAAATCACGCTATCCGGAAGCCGAAGCGTGACGCCCGATCATTCACCGGCAACAAAACATTGGGATGACCGTGGCAACATACTGTCGTAACCGGGAGGCACCCGGAGGTTCATTTTACACGCTGGAAACGGAGCTTGCGTGGTGCGTCCCCATCGCGGCCGAAGCATTTTTGCGCGCCCTTCACGACCGAGCGCGAGCGTTTTCAGAAATGACGAGTAATTCGCCAATTCTGGAAATGATAATTGATGAGCCAGATTGCCCAAATTCAATGCACACATTGCGAAACCTGTTGCCACGTTTGCGACATCCCTTCAGATGACTTTGCTTTTTCTTTGGCCGGAATGCGGCCTGCGAATTGCGAGTTTGCGAGGAGAACTGGCGTCCTGAAACCTCTGCTTGTTTTGATACTTCGTCGGCGGAAATTCTGTTTCGGCGCTGTCAAAGAACTATTGAAAAGTTGCATATTCTCCCAGAAAGCGTCGGCTTTTTCGTTGATCCCGGCCAGCCAATTTCTATAAAAAAGGGTATGAATGGCGCCCCGGCCGTGAAGTTCGTTGCGACCGATGGTGGGATGATGAACCCGCCCGGCCGCTGCGGTGGCTGATGACAATTCAATAAAAAGAGGGCGTCATGAAATACTCTTTTTGCTTTGCCACGGTGGCGTGATTTTGGCGGCCGGTCAATCGGCGTGGGCAGATGTGCTATCACGCGAGTTCATCTGACCGACGAAAAGGGAGAATTGCACATGCTCAAAATCCATGTTTTTGTGCAAGTTGTTGGCCTTCTGGTCATGAGTTCCCTGGCGGCGGCGCAGCCGACGTGGAGCGGGTTTGCGGGCAACGCGCAGCATACGGCATTGTCCGGTGTTGCTTCGGATTCACTGCAAACGATCCGCTGGGAGACGCCGGTGGATACTTCCGTGGTGGGAAGCAGCGGTCCAATTTACATTCACTACGGCTCGCCGGTGGTGACGGCGGACAATACGGTGATCGTGCCGGTCAAGACCAGCTCATCCGGAAATTTCGAGGTCGAGGGAATCACCGGCTCGAGCGGCGCGGTGAACTGGACGTACAGCAGCAATTACATTTTGCCGGCATCCGGTTGGACGCCGAGCTATCAACCGGCGCTGACGCCCGCCAACACGCTTTACTATGCCGGCGCGGGGGGCACGGTTTATTCGATCGCCGATCCGGATTCTTCATCGCCGGGAACACCCGGCCAGATCGCTTTCTTCGGAAACAGCAATTATCAGGCGGATGAATCGGCTTATAACTCGAGCGTGTTTATTGACACGCCGATCACGTCCGATTCATCGGGGGACATTTATTTTGGATATCGTGTGACCGGTTCGACCCCGCTGGGAAGCGCGCTGGCATCGAGCGGAATTGCGCGAATCACCGCGGGCGGGGTCGCCACGTACACGCCGGTATCGAGCCTGACCAGCAACAGCTCGCTGACCTCGACGGTCATGAACGGCGCCCCGGCGATAAGTGCCGACGGCACCAAGCTGTACGTGGCGCTGAGCAATGTCAACGTGAGCACCGGGAATTCGGCAATCGCGGCCAACGGCGATCTTGTGGAGTTGAACGCCGCAACCCTCCAGCCCTTGGCGTCGGTGGCATTGACGGACCCAAAGACCGGGAATCCCGCCTATCTGCCGGATGATGGAACGGCATCCGTCACCATAGGGCCTGACGGCGATGTTTATTACGGGGTTCTGGAAGATCCGTTCAACAGCAACAACGATCGGGGCTGGCTTTTGCATTTTTCGGCCAACCTGGGCGTCGAGAAAACCCCCGGCGCCTTTGGATGGGATGACACGGATTCCATCGTGCCCGCATCCATGGTTCCCAGCTACCACGGCAGTTCAACGTACCTCTTGATGGCTAAATACAACAACTACTATGCCCATGGATCGGGCAACGGCGTCAATCAAATTGCCATTCTGGACCCCAACGCAACCATGACGGATCCCATCTCCGGGCAGACGGTGATGCAGACCGTGGAGACCATCAACGGCGTGACGCCGGACATTAACGCCAGAGACGACGGCTATCCCAACGCCGTGAAAGAATGGTGCATCAACTCGGCAGTAGTCGATCCGGCGACCGATTCGATCCTGGCCAACAGCGAAGACGGAAATCTCTATCGCTGGGACCTTGCCACCGACACGTTCACGCAGGAAATCAACCTGACCGGCGGCGTCGGCGAGGCATATACGCCGACGCTCATCGGCGCGGATGGAGCGGTTTATGCGATCCAGGATGGTGAACTGTTCAGCGTTGTTCCGGAGCCCGGATCGACAGCGTTAATACTGGCGGCCGGCATGATCTTTGTGGGCCGCCGCCGGCGCGGGTGAATCTCGCCAACACGCATTCGGAAATTACGGAAATCGCGCGATTTTGGCTGGTTTTTGGGGGCGGTGACAACGACGCGGTTTTTGATAGCGCCAGGGGCGACGTTGTCACTGTCACCGACACAAATCGGCGCGTGTGAAAATAGGCAAGACGACGCGGGCGGGATTTGGGTCTGCACGGCTTCGTTGTTTTTTTTCGCTTTTCCCAAAAGATAAACCGCGAAGCAGCGAGGGAGCGAAGTTGCGCGAAGACCGGGACTGGGCGCGAAGGGTCCCTCTATATTCTTAGCCGGGAGGTGAAAGTTTTAAGCGTGTTTTTTGGAAAAGCGGGGATTTTTTGAAAATAAATTTTCGCCGGAAGCGGGAATTTGGGGGAATGGACGGGAACATCACGGGAACAGCCCCTTGAGCGTGCAAGCCTCGGCGACGCGGCTGATGGCGATGGTGTAGGCGGCGGTGCGGTAGTCGCAGTCGGCTTGGTCGGCCTTGGCGTTCACGGCGTCGAAGGCGCGCTCCATCACCTTCTGCAATTCTTCGTTCACCTCCTTCAAGGACCAGAAGAAATTCTGCAATCCTTGGACCCATTCGAAATAGCTGACGGTGACGCCGCCGGCGTTGGCGAGGATGTCGGGCAAAACGGTCACGCCGTTGTCGCGGAGAATTTCGTCGGCTCCGGGGGTGGTTGGGCCGTTTGCGGCCTCGACCAGGGTGCGGGCCTTGACGTGCGGAGCGATCTGTTCCGTCACCGTGCTTTCCGTCGCGGCGGGGATCAGCACGTCGCAATCGCAGGTGAGCAGTTCTTCGTTGGTGATGGCGTCGCCGGTGGGATAGTCGGTCAAGTCGCCGCGCTCGCGGTAGTAAAGGCTCGCGGCCTCCACGTCGATGCCGTGTTCGTCGTAGATACCGCCGTTGCGTTCGGTGATGGCGAGGATGGTTGCTCCCAACTCGTCGAGGAGCCGGGCGGCGTGCGAGCCGACGTTGCCGAAACCCTGGATGGCGATGCGCGTGCCTTCGAAGGGTTTGTTCTGGGTCTTGAGGAAGGCGCGCAGGACGTAGGTGACTCCGCGGCCGGTGGCCTCCTCGCGGCCTGCGGAGCCGCCGAGGGAAACGGGCTTGCCCGTGACCACGCCCAGTTCCTGATGGCCGACCATCATGCTGTAGGTGTCCAGGACCCAGGCCATGACCTGGGAATCGGTTCCGGCATCGGGGGCGGGGATGTCGTGGACGGGGCCGATGATGGGCAGGATTTCGCTGACGTATCGGCGGGTCAAGCGCTCTTTTTCACCCGGGGACAATTTTTTGGGATCGCAGACGACTCCGCCCTTTGCCCCGCCGAAGGGAAGGTCCACCAAGGCGTTTTTCCAGGTTTGCAGCATTGCCAGGGCCATGATCTCATCGCGATTGACCGAGCCGTCGAAGCGGATTCCGCCCTTGAAGGGCCCGCGCGCGTTGTTGTGCTGGGCGCGATAGCCGGTGAAGACCTGGATGCTTCCATCGTCCATCTTCACCGGACACGACACGGTGAGCACGCGCTTGGGCGAGGCCAGGACCGCACGCCACATCGGGTCCAGGTTCATCTGCTGATAGACCCGGTCGAAATACTCGTGGGCGTGTTGCCAGAATTGGGAATGATCGGGATTGGCGCGGAGCAGATCAGTGTCTTTCATAACCGTCTCCTGCTTTGGAGATTGTCATCTCGATTGCCGGCGGATCGTCATGTCGAAATTCTTGACCATGGATTTATACATCGACCAGATTCCCATGGCATAGACGGCGATGGCGACGGCACAGACGATGAACGCCACGACGCGGACGCCGGAGGGATCGTAACTGGTTGGGGCGTTGGGGTTGAAGCCGTTGCCGGCGATCTGGTAGGGATCGATCAGGAGGGTGAGGAGGGTGAAGGGGCTGAAGGCGCCGATGGCAGCGGCCAGTTCGGGCGGGGTGTTGGATTGGAGGACGGTAAACCCGCACCAACCGAGTGCGGCGCACGCGCCCACGACGATGCCCACGCTGCTCATGACGGCGCGCACGGTGGTGCGGCAGCGGAGGGACATCTGCATGCCCAAAATCGCGGCGAAGGCGCAGACGATGATCAGCATGGCCGGCATCATCAGGATGGCCTCGGGGAAGACGATCCATTGGAATTTGTCGTCCCGCGCCGCCAGCCAGCGCACCAGGTCGTGAACGATGAAGATGAAGGAGCTGGCGACGGGCACGGCGAGCAGGGGAAGGACGAACGCGACCAGGCCGCGCAGTTTGCCCCAGATGTAATACCGGCTGGTGATGGGGGTGGAAAGGAGCAGGTCCAACGTGCCGTCCTCCTTCTCGCGGGTGACGGTGCTGGCGGCGGCGTTGGAGATGATCAGCAGAATCACGGAAAATTCAACGATGGTCAGCCCCAGCAGCCAACTCCTCGCCTGGTCCGCATCGAGTTTTCTGGGATATTCCTTCAGGTCGATGGTGGCGATCGCCTGGTTGGTATCCTGCGTGAAATTGGCGACTTCGTATCTTCCATAAAGATCGTCCAGGGTGGCGGGGGCGTCGGCGATTTTCACTTCGACCGCGGGGGCGACCGGGATTTCCGGCTGGCGGCTGCCTTCGATATAGAGCGTATTTTTCGTCGGATCGTAACTGTGATTGATGAACATTGCCGGCGTAAGCTCCGTGCTGTGCATCGCCAGAAGCACGACCGCGCCGATCACGCCCAGCAGGATGAATCCATATCGCAGGAAGGTCGCTCTTGCGGCGGAAGCCTTGGTCCTGGCCTCGCGCCAGGCGATGGGGTTGTGCCAGACGGGCCGCGGCTTGCGCGTGCGATCCCCCTTGCTGAGCCGGAGATTTTGCAGCAGCCAGCCCTTGAGGCTCGTGGTGGACTGCGCCAGCCGGCGCAAGAACAGCACCGACGGCACCATCATCGCCAGGCTCAGCAGG
>JBEKIV010000076.1:0-15413 GCA_050011595.1 Tepidisphaeraceae bacterium | reverse complement strand
CTTCGCCGCCGAACTCGGCCAGGGCGATGAACTCAAGGGCATCGAGGACAAAGCGAAAAAAAGCGGCGCCGACGAGGTGATCATCAAGGACCTCCGCCGCGAATTCGCGGAGGATTTCTGTTTTCCCATGCTCCGCGCCCACGCGATTTACGAAAACGATTATCTCCTGGGCACCAGCATCGCCCGCCCCATCATCGCCAAGCATCAGGTTGAAGTCGCCCGGCAAACCAACGCCGACGCCGTCGCCCACGGCGCAACCTCCAAGGGCAACGACCAGGTCCGCTTCGAGTTGACCTACATGTCCCTGGCCCCCGATCTGAAAATCGTCGCGCCCTGGAAAGACCCGGCCTTCGGCCTGCGCGACCGCGCCAGCGCCATCGACTATGCCAACAAAAAAGGCGTCCCCGTCCAGCAGAGCAAGAAAAAAATCTACAGCCGCGACCGCAACCTCTGGCACATCAGCCACGAGGGCGCCGATCTGGAATCCCCCGCCAACGAGCCCAAGGACGATCTGTGGGTGATCTCCGTCCCCGTTTCCAAGGCCCCCAACGAGCCGCAATACGTGACCATCCAGTTCGAAAGCGGCAACCCCGTCGCCGTCAACGGCAAGAAAATGCCCGGCCATGAATTGATCGCCGCGCTCAACGATCTCGGCGGCAAGCACGCCGTCGGCCAAACCCAATTGGCCGAGAACCGTCTGATCGGCATGAAATCCCGCGGCGCCTACGAAACCCCCGGCGGCACCATCCTCTACGAAGCCCACAAAGCCCTCGAGCAAATCTGCATCGAACGCGACACCTTCCATTACAAGCAGCAACTCGCCCTGCGTTATGCCGAATTGGTCTATTACGGCCAATGGTTCCATCCCCTGCGCGAGGCGTTGCAGGCGTTCGTCGATCACACGCAGGGATCGGTGACGGGACAGGTGAAGGTGAAATTATTCAAAGGCCGCGCTACCGCCGCCGGCGTCACCAGCCCCCACAGCCTGTACGATCCGCAACTGGCAAGCTTCAGCATGGACGGCTACGACGTCACCGCCGCCCGTGGTTTCATCGATCTTTTCGGCTTGCCGATGAAGGTGGCCCAACAGGCGAAGCGGTGGTGAGGAATTGTTGGGAGCCTGATATGAAAACAGACGTCATCGTTGAGCAGGTACACCGAACGCGGCGCGCCACCGCGAAAAAGCTTAACAACGACCTACATGCGATCTGCCAAGATGCTCGCAAACGCCAAGCCGCCAGCGGCCGTCAAGGCGTTCGGCTTCCTTCGCGGCCTGTCCTTCCGTTCCCCGCTAAATCCAGTTAACCGCGTCGCTTGCGACGCGCGTTTCACGCCATGAAATATCGCGGATTGATATGAAAATGCTCCGACAACCGGCGGATATGCGCCACGGTCAATTCCCGCTTCCCCAACAGAATCAGAGATACGAGCGGCTGACTGACGCCCAGGAGTTTGGCCAATTTGGCTTGGGATAATCCCGATTCCTCAGCCAACCATTTCAATCGTTCGTGCGGCCGAAGTCCGTCAGGCCCTATCGGGTAATGCTCATTCTCGTAAGTCTCAACCAGACTGGTTAGTGCATAGAGATAATCCGCCTCGCCAACATCTAATCCTTCTTCGCCGCGCACGGCCAACCGCTGGATTATCGCGATAGCGGCATCGTATTGAGCTTCAGAACCGATAACCCGTAGCGGGAATTTCCGCACCAATTTCAAATAGCGCGGTGAAGGCTGAGTAACCGCAATGGTCATGACTACTCCGAAGTTCAGGAGAACCTAAAGCTGCCCTTTCCAATCAACGCCGTCGTATTGCTCGTGGGTATAGAACCGCATTACGAATACGATCTGCCGGTTATAATGAATGGCCGTAATCAGGCGATATTTATTGCCTCCGATATTGAAAATCGTGACGGGTCGGCCGCTCGCCGCGCGAACCTGATCGGCGTGCGGAAATACCGCTCGCACCTCGCTCAAATCAGCCCATTCCGCGTCCTCCACCGCGTTATACCAACGCAGCAACGGCCCCTGCGCGTCAGGATGCTTCCGACCGAATCTCTGAAGCATCTTCTTGGCAATGACCCGCACTCAGGTATATTACACCTTGTAATAAATCGGGTCAAGTGCCGGCGAGCGATTCAAATCCGCTATAATGTCTCTATGAGCGATCAGCAGATTCGCGAACTCGACGTGGTTGCGCTAACGGTGGACTTGCCGCAAGTGAATTTGGTCCGCGGGCAGGTCGGCACGGTCGTATTCGTCTATCCGCCCGATTCCTTCGAGGTCGAGTTTGTCGATGATGACGGGCGCACCTATGGTCTGACCACTTTAACTGCGTCGCAGTTGCTTCGGCTGCATTACAAACCGATTCCCGCATAAACCCCTCATGGATAGCTCCAGGCCAATTGCGTGATCGCACTATCCAAAGCCTTGCTAGCTTCGGGATTGAGCCATTGGCCGGATTTTCCTTGCAACGGCTTAACGCCCGATGAAACATCGCGACTCTTTCTGTTCCCGGCATCGCATAGTACAGAGATGCCCTCAATGCATTTGCCTCTTCGACATGGCCGGTAGTTTTTAGTTCGCCATATAGGAACGCGCAAAACGAACCAAAGTCATAGAATCGGTTAAACTTCCATTCGGTCGGCCATTCCCCCGTAATTTGAATTGTGTCATTGGTGCGTATGATCGCTCCGGCTTTCATTCGCAATTTGATTGGCCTCGTTTTGAAGTCTATGTCTGCATTCCGATCAGCATCATCCTCCTTCAAAAAGACTTGCGAGGACATGATGGCATATTGGCCGTTCCAGTAGCCGACGACCACCACGCGCGTGCGCCCGCTGACATTTTCTGTTCTGGATGTCCCGGTTCCGTCTTTGTGCGCTGAATAACCCACCACATCAACGCCCGGAGCAGGAACCGTATCTATGCAGTAAAGGTGGGGAAGTGCCCAAGGCCAATCGGGCGGAGGCGACGCAAGTACGCTACCGATTTTCGGTTTTTTGGGTTCGTCGTTCACCCTTTGCAGCTTATCATTCCCTTGTGGACCTCTTCAAGGAATCCCGGCAAAAGAATCTTGCCCGCGTCGCTCCCCTGGCCGTGCGGATGCGGCCCAAAACCCTCGACGAATTCGTCGGCCAGCAGCATTTCCTCGGCCAGGGAAAACTCCTTCGCCGAATGCTCGAAGCCGACCGGCTCACCAGCGTCATTTTCTACGGCCCGCCCGGAACGGGAAAAACCACGCTGGCTCAGCTCATCGCCATTTACACCAAGAGTGAATTCGTGGAAATGAACGCCTCCTCCGTCGGCGTCAAGGAGGTGCGCGCGATCCTCGACTCGGCCAAGGAGCGGCTGGGCGCCGGCGGCCAACGCACCGTCTTGTTTCTCGATGAAATCCACCGCTTCAACCGCGCCCAACAGGACATTTTGCTTTCCGACGTGGAAGACGGCCTGATCCTGCTCGTCGGCGCCACCACCGAGAATCCCTTTTTCGCCGTGAACTCGCCGCTCGTCAGCCGCAGCCAGATATTCCAATTCTCCCCGCTCAGCGAGGACGACATCCGGCTTCTGCTGGGCCGGGCCATATCGGACAAAGATCGCGGATTTGGAAATTTGCAGTTCGAGATTTCGGATCAGGCGATCGACCTCTGGGCCACGAAATCCGACGGCGATGCCCGCCGCGCGTTGATGGCCCTGGAAGTCGCCGTGCTTTCGCAACAGAAGGAAGGCAATTCCAAGGAGGGAATTTCCAACGGCCCGATCAAGATCGATCTGGACGTGGCGGAGCAATCGATCCAGCGAAAGGCGATCGTTTACGATGGGACGGGCGACGAGCATTACGATGCGGCCAGCGCGTTGATCAAGAGCATGCGCGGCTCCGATCCGGACGCGGCGGTTTATTGGCTGGCGCGGATGCTCGAAGCCGGCGAAGACCCGCGCTTCATCGCGCGGCGCATTGCCATCCTGGCATCCGAGGACATCGGCAACGCCGACCCGCGCGCCATTTCCGTGGCCGCCGCCGCCTTCGACATCGTCGAAAAAATCGGCATGCCCGAAGCGCAGCTGACGCTCTCCCAGGCGGTCATTTACATGGCCACCGCGCCCAAATCCAACGCCTCCGCCATGGCAATTTGGCAGGCCGCCGGGGACGTCAAGGAAGGCCGCACCCTGCCCGTCCCAAAACACCTCAAAGATGCCCATTATCAGGGCGCCAAGCGGCTTGGGCATGGCCAGGGGTATCTTTATGCCCACAATTTTCCCGGCGGAATTGTCGAACAAGACTACCTTGGTGTCGATAAGGTATACTATGAACCTGTGGATCGAGGCTATGAAGCCGAGATCAGGAAACGAATGGAGCGGCGGGCTGAACAGGGCGATACGGACTTACCCCAACCCGGCCCCCCGGCGGATGAAACGTAGCCAACAGGTTGTATTGAGGGTGTATGGCCGACGCGGCCGATAAATCAGCGATTCGTCGCCAGCTTCACGAGAAACTCAAGGCGATGACGGATGCCGATCGACAGGCCAAAAGCCTGGCGGCAACCGCTTTTCTAGCCGCCAGCCCGGAATTCGCCGCCGCCCGCATCGTCATGCTCTATCTCACCGCCGCCCAGGAAATGGATACCGCCCCCCTGGCGCTGCGATGCTGGCAATCCGGCAAGACCGTCGTCGTTCCCAAGGTCAGTTGGGATCAGCGGCGAATGCTCCCCGTCGAGATCACCAGCCTGCAAACCCGCATGACCACCACCGGCCCCGGCGTCCGCGAGCCGGTCAGCGGACAGCCCATGCCCGTCAATCTCCTCGACCTGGTCATCGTTCCCGGCCTGGGATTCACCGCCGACGGCCATCGCATCGGCCGCGGAATGGGCTTCTACGACCGCTTCCTCGCCCAGCCGGATTTCATCGGCGTCTCCTGCGGAATCGGATTTGAAGATCAAATCGTTCCCCAGCTTCCGGTGCTTGACCATGACATGCCGCTGAGTATGCTGTGTACCGATCGCGGAATTCGGCGCTTTGCAACCAATTGCATCAGCCCGTGAATTCCGTAGCCGACCGGTTTTGATTTTGAGAACATGGAGGTTCTCGTGAATCGCCAATCCCGCCGTCTCATTCGCCTCTTACTGGCCATCCTGCTCCTCAGTTTTTCCGCCGCCGCGCTCTCCTTCATTTACAAAATGAATCATCCGTCGCCGGCGTCGCCCGCCGCGCAAACTCCCGCGCCGCTGGCGCCGATGGTGTCCGACGAACCGTCTTCGCCGGCCGGCCCCGCCACACAACCGGCGCGCGACGCGACCCCGCCCGCCTGGCCGCCCCCGTCGATCGACGTGTCCGGCCATGCCGTCGAAGCCGCCGTGCGCCTCTCGGAACCCGCCACCGAGCCGAGCGCCTCGGGCCTTTCCCTACTCGCCCGCGCCCAGGCCAAGACCGATGCCGGACGATTCCTCGAAGCCCGCGCCGAACTCAATGATGCCCTTCAATCCCCGGACCTTGACCCAGCACAGACCGATTCGATCAAGGGCATGCTCAGCCAAATCAGCCAGACCATCGTCTTCGGACACCGCCGATTCGCCGATGACGCCTACGGCGGAGTGTACGTCGTCCAGCCCGGCGACAACCTGGCGAAAATCGCCATGGCCCACGATTGCACCTGGGAACTGCTCAGCCGCATCAACGGCATCGAACCCAGACACCTCCGCGCCGGTTCCACCATCAAGTTCATCGACGGACCCTTCTTCGCCGTCGTCGAAAAACACAAATTCACCCTGGACGTTTACCTCGGCGGTCTGCCCGGCGAGAAAAGCGCGATGTTCATCACCAGTTATCCCGTCGGCCTCGGCCGGGACGATTCCACCCCCGTCGGCACCTGGATCGTTGAGCCGCACCGCAAGCTCAAACATCCTACCTATTACAGTCCGCGCGGCGAAGGCGTCATCGCCGCCGACGATCCGAAAAACCCCCTGGGCGGATACTGGATTGGCCTGACCGGCACCGACGGCCAGGCCGTTGGAAAAATCTCCTACGGCATTCACGGCACCATCGACCCCGACAGCATCGGCAAGCAATCCAGCATGGGCTGCATCCGCCTTCGCCCCGACGACATCGCCGTCGTTTTCGACATGATGGTCGAAGGAAAGAGCCTGGTCGTGGTGAAGGAGTAGGCCAGCCTCAAGACTCCCCGCAACGTCCGCCGCATACTTTTTAGCGGCCGCACTTGTGCGGCGCTTTGCGAGTATAATGGCGACGTTTATGAAGATTGCAGAGTACGGCGGGCAAGCCCGCC
Organism: Tepidisphaeraceae bacterium; assembly: GCA_050011595.1. Lineage (GTDB taxonomy): Bacteria > Planctomycetota > Phycisphaerae > Tepidisphaerales > Tepidisphaeraceae > PALSA-1353. The sequence continues at coordinate 9,137 of JBEKIV010000076.1, read as the reverse complement.
GGCTACACGGGGGAACTGACCCGCCGCCGCGTTTGCCTTGACTTTGCCCCACCCGATTCCATCATCCATTGAATCGTGTTCGCCGATCCCCAGCTTGCGACCCTGCCCCAGCGCCGGCGGCTCCCCATCCCGTTCGTGATCGCGGCGTTTGCACTCGCGTTCGTTCTCGCCTTGTTTCTGGACGTTCCCCTCTCCACCTGGGCGCACGAAACCGGCCTGGCCGGTTGGCTCAAGGACCACTCCGATGTCGCCTACGTCATTCGCCTTCCCGGGATTTTTTACTTCACGATCGCCATGTGCGCCGCGTTTTTGGCGGCCGCCTGGAAGGCCGGTATCCGCCGCGGGCCGCGGCTTTGGGAAAAGCCCGCGATCGTATTCCTGGCCGGAGTTCTTTCCGTTCTGAACGATCCGCTGAAATGGTGCGTGGGACGTATCCGTCCTTTTCACGGAGTGCCGCCGTTTGAGCCGCATCCGTTTAGATTCGGGCTGGTGAATGCGGAGGCGAGCTTTTCCTTTCCCTCCGGCGATGCCACCCTGGCCTTCGCGATGGCGGCAAGCCTGAGCATGGTGCTTCCCCGGTTCCGCCCGCTCTGGTGGACGCTGGCGGTCACCGTCGCGCTGGAGCGGATCGCCGCCAACGCGCATTACCCCAGCGACGTCGTCGCCGGCGCCGCCCTCGGCGCCGCCGTGGCCGTGGCGGCGAAAAAGATCGTCCGCGTTTGGACCAAAAATGATGCAAATCCACTCGGAAAGACTATGATCCAGTCCTGAGCCACCCTTGGGCGGACATAGATATTCGGGGCCAATGGCGGAACTGAGAAATGAGTGAACCCGTTGAACTATCGCTGGTCGTCCCCGCGTACAACGAGCAGGAAGTGATCCCCGAACTACTGCGGCGCGTCGAGGCCGCCCTGCGCCTCACCGGCAAACGGTTCGAAGTCGTCATCGTTGACGACGGAAGCACCGACGACACGCCCCGGATTCTCCAGGCCGCCATGGCCGATCGGCCCTGGCTGCGCGTCCTGCGCATGGCCCGCAACGGCGGCCAGAGCGCCGCCTTCGACGCCGGCTTCAAAGCCGCCCGCGGACAGGTCATCGCCACTCTCGACGCCGACCTGCAAAACGATCCCGAGGAAATCGGCCGACTTCTCCCCATGCTCGACGGTTACGACATGATCACCGGCTGGCGCAGCAAACGCGCCGACAGCGCCTTCCGACTCTGGCAAACCCGCATGGCCAACCGAATCCGAAACTGGATCAGCCAGGAAACCATCCAGGATTCCGCCAGCAGCCTCAAATTATACAAGCGCCATTGCCTGGACGGCATTCCGCTCTTCACCGGCGCCCACCGCTTCATGCCGACGCTGGTCAAAATGCGCGGCTACACCGTGCTGGAAACGCCCGTGAAACATTCACCCCGCTATGCCGGCGCCGCCAAGTACGGCTTCCGCAACCGCGCCTGGCGGGCGTTCATCGATCTCCTCGGCGTCCGATGGATGAAGCAGCGCCATTTGCGATACACTGCTTCGGAAGTGAAACGCGAAAATCGAAATTCCACCTACGAATCAAGCTCCCAATCGAAATGAATCTCCAAGCCCACGCCCTTGCCGTTTGCAGTTGGTCGCTTCAGCCGGCCGACATGTCGGACCTCGTTCAAATGGTGCGCGAGCTGGGCCTTTCCCATCTTCACCTGGCCCTGGCTCCCCTGCTGGCTCTGGACGAGAAGCAAAAAAGTCTCGAACTCGGCCATCTGCGGGCCAGCGGCGTTTCCCTGACCGCCGGAATGATCGCCTTCCCCGGCGAGGATTATTCCACCATCGCCCGCATCCGAATCACCGGCGGGTTTTCACCGGATGATTCCTGGCCTCTTCGCCGCCAGTTGGCGCTCCAGGCCGGCAAGCTCGCGCAGGAACTTGGACTAACGATTCTCACCACTCACGTCGGGTTCATCTCTCAATCCAATCACGCGGATTATCCCAAGCTGCTCGGCCGCGTCGCCGAAGTCGCCGCGTCCTTGGCCGAGTTGGGCATCACCCTGGCGATGGAAACGGGTCAGGAAACCGCCTCGGAACTCCTGCAATTCCTCAACGATCTGCCCAAGCGCAACGTCGCCGTGAATTTGGATCCGGCCAACATGATTCTCTACGGCGTCGGCGATCCGATCGACGCGATTTACACGCTCGACCGGCACATCCGTCACGTTCACCTCAAGGATGCCCTCGCCTCGGCAAAGCCCGGACTGGATTGGGGCCGCCAGACGCCCGTAGGCGGCGGACAGGTCGATTTCGAGCAGTTCCTTCTCGCCCTGCATGAAGTGGGGTACACCGGCCCCCTGGCCATCGAGCAGGAGTCCGGCAAACGCCGCCTGGACGACGTGCGTGCCGCCATCGACACCCTTCGCAAAATCGCTGGTTCCTAAAACCCGAATGGCGGCCTGCCGACTTCAGTCGGCAGGGTTCCCGCTACGCCGTCGCCCGAACCGCGCGATTGACCGTTTTGGCGATCACCCATTTCCCCAGCATTTGCCCCGGCGCTTCCACGAGTTGATACGTGAGCGAAGAAACCGCCACGGTCAAAACCAGCGAGATGAAACACAGCGGCACAAACGATCTCATGCCGACCGGCGGCGACGACGGGCTGTAGAACCATCTCAGCGCCAGCAGCACCACCGCCGTGTGCGTGAGATACCCGCTGTAGCTGATCTTTCCGAGATAGCGTGTGATCGGGTTGACGAAGATCGCCGCGGGCCAAAGTGCCAGCGCCCAGGCGCCCAGGAAGAGCGCGATCGCGAAGACCATGTCATGCCGCACGAACCGCGAGGGCCCCGTTTCCGTGATGAACAACGCCATCAGCGCCAGCAGCAGCGGCAGCGACCGGCTCTTGCCGCCGGCTGCCGCCCGTTGCCGAAGGAGGTGAAACAGCACTCCGCCCAGGGCAAAGACCGGAATCTGGCTGGGAAGCCAGAACTGGCGGAAGCTCAGGAATTCGCTCATATTCTCCGCCGCCACGTGCGGCTGGACAAAATGCAGCAGGAATCGGTCCGCCCCAACGCTGAGCAAAAGCCCCAGCAACGCCCACCACACCGCCCGCCGCAAACTCGTCACCCACGTGAAAAACAGCGGAAGCAGCAGATAAAAATTCATCTCCACCGCGATCGACCAGCCTCCCGGCACCGCCGCGTTGATCGTGGCCGGATGCCATCCATGCACGAACAGCGCCGTGGCGGCGATGGTGGACCCGGAGATCCCATGCGGCGCCCACGCCGTCGATTCCCGCCCGAAGCACGCGGAATAAAAAATGATCGCCAGCCAGAACATCGGCGCGATGCGAAACAGCCGCCGGATAAAAAACGCCGCCACCGGCCGCGCTTCACGCCGGCTCCGCGATTCCAGCGACATCAGCAGCGTCAGGCATGAAACAATGTAAAAAAGCTGAACCCCAAATCGACCGTTGGAAACCCAATATCCGATCCAGCCCGGCAAGCTGTCGCCGAGCTTTTGGCTCACGTGGCAGACCAGCACCCCCAAAAACGCCCAGCCACGCAGCGCATCGATCCATTCCAGATGCGGCGGAGCCGTCGAATTATCCCGCGCCACGGCGGAATAAATCTGTTCTCCCGCTGATTCGGCGGCGATCGGTGCGACCCTGATGGCGACAGACATCTCTCTTTTCCCTTTTTACCACTCAATACCGGCGACGCCCGCCCAAGGTCAAAAGCGTCTCTCGGCAATGCCAACTTCCGAACATACACTGCCTGCCCCGCCCGCGCGCAGCCCAAAATTGCGATTTCGAAGAAAAATTTGCCGCAACAATTCGACGCCCCCCGCCGGGCTGATCCGATCACAGCGAACTGGAATACTCCTTCAACGCCTCCTCAAACCCCAACGGTTTCCAACCAAAATCCCGCTCGAAATCCGAACCGTCGCAAGTGTTGTCCTCCTGGCTCATGACGATCTGATCCCGGTTGAACGGCAACAGCGAGCCCGGCACGATCGCCGCCAGCAACCTGCCATACCAGGCCGGGATCGGCAGGACGGCCCGTTTCTTCCCCAGGATCGCCCCAGCCGCCGCCCGGTGCATTTCCGGCCAGCTCAAGCGCTCGGCCCCGCCCAATCCATAAGTGCGCCCAACGGCTTTCAGATTGTCGATCGCGTCGACGAATGCCCTGGCCACGTCCAGCACGTACACCGGCTGCAATGTTCCCGCCCCGCCCAGGCCCAAAATTCCCGCTCCAAAATACGGCATGAACAAATACGGGGCGGCTCGCTTCCTGGCCCAGCGCGCTTCCATCCGCATGAAATCCCCGCCCGGCCCGTGGATCAGCGACGGCCGAAAAATCGTCCAATCCATCCCGCTGCCGCGCACGATCTCCTCCGCCTTCCACTTGGTCTTGTGATATTCGCTGACCGCATCCGGGCGCGCCCCCAGGGCGGACATCTGAATAAACCGCTTCACGCCGACTCGCTTTGCCGACTCGACCAAATTACGCGTCGCCTGCACGTGAAGCCGGTCGAACGTGATTCCCGCCTTGGGTTTTTCGGTGATGATTCCGACCAGATGAATGACCGTGGCGCACTCTCCTACGGCATCGTCCAGGCTCGCCGGATCGAACAAATCCGCCCGGATCACCCGCACCTTCCCGCCCAGTGGCGAAGCGTTCCGCCGATGCACCAGCGCGTTCACGGCCAACGAGCGCCGAACCAACTCCTGCACAATCGCGCAGCCTACAAATCCGCTTGCGCCGGTGACGCACACGCTTTGGGCCATAACCCGGTAAGATACCTCCATGCCCCCGATTCGTCTCGGCACGCGCGGAAGCCTGCTCGCCCGCAGCCAGTCCGCGCTGATCGCCGCCGAAATTCGCCGCCGCCGGCCGGACTTGCAAATCCAATCCATCGTCATCAAGACCACCGGCGACAAAATCACCGACCGTCCGCTCTACGAGGCCGGCGGAAAGGGGCTGTTCGTCAAGGAACTTGAGCAAGCCCTGCTGGCCGGCGAAATCGACTTCGCCGTCCATAGCTGCAAAGACATCCCCGTGACCATGCCCTTGGTCGATTCCTCCGACCTGATTATCGCGGCCATCCCCGAACGGGCCGATCCGCGCGATGTCCTCATCTCCCCACATGCTACGATTGACGAGTTGCCCCTCGATTCCGTCATCGGCGCCGGAAGCCTCCGCCGCCGCTGCCAACTCCTGGCGCATCGAGCTGATTTGCGCATCCAACCCATCCGCGGCAACATCGACACCCGCGTCAAAAAACTTCGCGCCGGCGATTTCGCCGCCACGATCCTCGCCTACGCCGGCCTGATCCGCGCGGGCCTGTTCGACCCATCGCTGATGCACCCTCTGTCTCTGGAAGAGATGTTGCCCGCTCCCGGCCAGGGCGCCCTCGCCCTGCAATGCCGAAAAGACGATACCCGGACCCGCGAAGTCCTCGCCGAGTTGGACGATCCCATCTCCCGCACCGCCGTCGACGCCGAGCGGGCCGTCGTCGCCGCCCTGAATTGCGATTGCCATTCTCCGATTGCCGTCCATGCCCGCATCGAAACTCAAGCGCTGCATCTCCGCGCCCTCCTCGGCCAGCGCGACGGCGATCCGCCGGTCAAATCCGCCAGTGCGGATTCCCCCCTCTCCAACCCCTCCGCCGCGATTGACGCCGTCGTCAGGCAACTTTCAGCTTAAACACGTCTCACAAAAAGTCTGACACAGAGATCGCAGAGGCCAAAGAGAGTACGAGGGCGGCATGGACATGCCAGCGGCGGCGGCAGCCGCCGGGCGGGGCATCGTGGAGGCGAGCTTCAACCCGTCCCCAAACACCATAGGTTCTCCCCCGGATTGGCGCGGCGATCCCTTGCACATTGAACAAGCCCAAACGAGCAGACCGTCCGGGAGTCACATTGGAGGCCCGGCGGTGATGTGTGCATTGTCATGGGTGTTGAGCCAAGGATAGGTTTGCTCTTTGACAAGTGAATAAGTCGGCCGGGGCGGTAGGCATCGCAAATCTTGCGTGGTCGCAGAGCCGTGCTTCTCGTGACATGCGTTTGGTACAATGTGTGAATGCGCGGCGACCGCGGACTCTGGATGTCGTTTGGCACGCGCCGGAGGGCCGACAAAATCAATTCGCGCATTGAGGATCAAGACGTTTTCACGACCGTTGTCACGGCGTCGGAAATAAAGCCACGGCAGGCCGAACTTGTTATCGTCTCGCTGGGTGAGTCGGCCGACTATATCGGGATCGCTCGGGCTGGGCGCTTGGTCGCTACCGACCAGAAGACCGTGGAAGTCTCCACTCTTACGCCCTTGGATTCGCTCGGGAATGATCAGATTATCGCCGATCTCCCCAGTCGTTTTCGCCATCATGCGCGATTCCCGCCAGACGGAACGCGCCGGCTGTCGGTTAAGCTATGGCGCGAGATTCTCGCTGCCATTGTGCGGGCCAGACCGGCGCTTCGGGCTGTGCTTCCTAAGATGCGCAAGCTGATTGCCGAGTCACTTGTCGGGCCTGGCCGGCGCGAAGGCGGACTCGAGGTGTTCGAGCGCGACGCGGTTGCATCCGCCCTTGAAACATGGGCCGGGCGGACATATCGGAAGCGCCTCCTTCGGTCGGCGGCCGCGCCTGACGTATCGGCGAGCGCGCCATTCCTGACGCGGCTTTGAGACGTACCGCTTCGCGAAGACCCACAGATCGCGCACGACCAAGTGACCTTTCCCGGCATGGAGGTGGCTCGTCGTTATCAAATCGACGCGGTGACATTGGTGAACCGGGGGGAGCGGATGACCATTCTCAACTGCAATCGCCAGCCATTAGAACAAACGCTTGGCGTGGATCTGATTTATTACAACCATCGGTTCGACTCGTTCGTACTCGTTCAGTACAAGCGGATGACGAAACAATCACACGGCGTGGTCGCTTACCGGCCTAATTCCGATCAAAATCATGGAACCGAGCTAAAACGGATGCTTGGGACCGAGCGAGCGCTGCGGGCGATCGCCAAAAGCAAGACTTCCACTTACGACGGCTTCCGCCTGTCGAAACGCCCCTTCTTCCTGAAGCTCTGCGAGTCCAAAGCAAAGGTGACGCTCGATACCGCGATGGTGAGTGGCATGTACATTCCACTTGGCCTATGGCTGAGGTTGTTGCGAAGCCCATCTTCCGAGGGCGGACGCGGGGGCATACTCATTGGCTGGGATAACTGCCCGCGCCGCCTTAACAACGGTGAGTTTACAAATTTGCTTCGCAATGGCTGGATCGGCTCGGCAGCGGGCCAGTCACAATACTTGTCGAAGATCATTGAAGAAGTGCTCGGAACCGGGCGCATGCTGATCGTGGCCGCCACGAGCGCGGCCCCTCGGGCTGGCGATTTTCGGCGGGACGAAGTCGGTCGCTTCGCCGCAGACGACGATCCCTTCGGAACCAGGTAGTTTCAATGATGGCATGTAGCGTTTTGTTCGCCTTCTGCGGATCGAATCTTCCGCATTTTTGATCGGCTAACCAACCGAAGTTGCCTATTTTGCAGCGTGAGTTTGGCTTCCAGTGACAAGCGGAAAGATAAGGCGATCGACGCTGACAGCGCAAGTGCCCCGCAAATCGGTAGTTGTGAATCCGGTGCAACGGATTGATGATATGCTTGCCGCGAAAAGATCGTTGACAATCGATAGTCGATGTGGCGCCGGAACTGGCCAAACGGGGAATCGTTGCGATGAGGTTCGACGCAAGATCGATCCTACTTTGTTTTCTTGGGAGCACGTCCTGGTATTTCCTTTGATATCTCGTCCGCGTTTTTCTCCAGGATATATAGAAGCTGAATTAGATGCTCCACGACGTCAAGGACCAATTCCATCTGCTTTTTTTCAGGCTTATGCGATCGGTGCGCGGCCGCACTTCCCGCGTCAATTACAGCCGCCAGAACCTTGCGCTGCAAGCTGGTGATCCAGCCTTTTGCACGGGCGTCATCGAGCTTTTTTTCGAAGCCGCCAACATCGCCCAATTTATCTGTCAAAGCCACGTCGACGACCGTCCGCGTGCCCATAAGCGCTAATCGCATGTTGCCCGAAAACATTGCCGAGTAAATCTCACTCAACAGTCCGCGAATTTCCGCCTTCGGGCCTGCAAATGCCATGAACCCCAAGTCTGAGAACCAACGCGGACGCCGCCTCGATACCGCTGGAGGAAAGTAGTCCACGTCTATAGTTTGGTCGCTACTGTTCGAATATGTTCGCTTCAAACTGACATTCTCACAGCCGCGGCACTGAACTAACTCGTAAACCATCTTCTCTTCGAAAACTGGAACGCCTTCATCATCTTCGTTAATCCAAACCCGCTCGCGCTGCCCCACTAGGTCGTGGTTAGTCGTCTGGAGGCAGTCGTTGCAGTACGATTTGACGGTTTTCACTATAACCATGAGCGTGCCTTTCCAATTTTGTTCCAAATGGCATTCTGCAATCAGCGGCGCGGCGATCGGACGGATTTCAGCGGGCGGTTGCGACGGTTGCCGCTGTTTGAGGATCGCCGGGCATCCGATTCGATGGCCCGCATTGTGGAACAGAGAATACAAATTTACAGTTTTATCTCTGTGCCGTCTGTGCCCTCTGTGGTTTATTTTGCCGCCGCTGCTTGCTGCGGCCCCACGCCGAGAAACGTCTGAATCTCGATCTCCCCCGACGGCTCGATCGTTAAATCAATCGCTCCGCAGCGGCTCGTGCGGTACACCGGATAATCCTCCGCCACAATATCGAACACTTTCTGCTTGTGCGTCAGCTTGGCCGCATTCGAGGCCAGAATGTATCTCGGATGCACCGCCCGGATAAAATCGCCGGTGGTGATCTCCGCGCTGCCGTGATGCGGCGCCACCAGCACGTCCGCCCGCAATTGCTCCGGATGCTTGAGCAATTCGCGCTCCGGCGGCTCCTGGATGTCCGCGGGGAACAGCACCGTTTCACCCGCGAAACTCAGCTTCAACACCAACCCGCAATTGTTGGAATTCATGTCGCAATCCACCGGCGGCCAAAGCACGTCGATGCTCGCGCCGTTGCCCAGATCGAGATGATCGCCCCGATGGATGATCGTCGGCGGCCGGCCCGCGCGATCGAGCGTGCGCAGCAGCGCCTCGGCCGCCGCGTCTCCCACCGCGTG
>JBEKIV010000075.1:0-15437 GCA_050011595.1 Tepidisphaeraceae bacterium | reverse complement strand
CTGTTGTCGCGGGTGTTGACGGCGCACACGAGCGAACGGTATCGCCCCAACACCAGGTCCTCCAGGAGATGCTGGCCCCACATGATCCGGATATGCGGGGTGGCGTCGGGGACCTTGCCGGGCATCGCATCGGGGATCATTACGATGTGTTCGCCGGGCGCCGCCCGTTCGACGGCCATGAGCCGGTCGCCGTCCCCTTCGTAGATTTTTTGGGGTTGATTGGACGCCACGAGGCAAACCTTTCCGTCAACGTCCGGCAATTGTACCGTGCGGCGGCGGACGGGCAACTGTGCCTGGGATGTTGATTCAAATCCCCATGGCGGCGCCATGGGCGTTCGGGGAAGCTCAAGCATGTTTGAAACAGCTTCCTAACCCGACGGTTTTGCTATTGCACTTTTAGTTCCCAGGCCGCAATGTCGCCCTCGAAATAGCGGATGCGAACCTTCTTGTATTCGTGGGTGGAATAGAGCGCGGCGTAGCGTTCAATGCCCGTCGCGGAGGCAATGGCCTTCAGGATGATCGCGCCCTCGCCGCGCCGGCGCGCGTGAATCATGGTGTAAAGGTTGTAAGGCCAGTCCGGATAGGCGGGGCGAAGATAGCAGTGGCTGACCTGGGGAAACCCGGCGGCGATCGCCCCGAATGCATCTTCCCGCTGCGGCGGGACGACCCACACGCCCATGGCGTTGGCATCGAACCCGAGTTGGCGATGGCGAAGGACGGCGCTGTACCGCCGCATGATGCGGCGGAGGCGGAATTCCTCGGCCGCGGCGAGAAGGTCATCGACCGTCACGCCAAGCTCGCGGGCCCAGGGGTCAAATGGGCGATGGAGGATGGGAAGATCGCGTTGGAGCACGCGGACGAATTGGATTTCGCGCTGAGAGAGAGCGACGGGCGGGGGATGGGCCACGGGCGTTACGGTGATTTTCGGGGGTGGGGAAGAAGGGGTCGCCGATGCGCCGCGGCCCAAATCCAGCATGACGCCGATCTTGTACATCTTGAGCGTCGGGAGCAGCCTGGTGGCATCGGCGCCGCTGCGTTGGTGAAGGACTTGTGCGGTGGCTTCAAGACCGAGGCGGCTGTCGGGAGGGACGGCCAGCGTGTACCACAAGTTGTAGTCGTGATCCCGGCGATAATTGTGCGATACGCCGGGATGTTCATTGATGGCGGCGGCGGCGGCGGCCAGGCGATGTTCCGGCACCTTGGCGGCCACCAGGGTGGATTGGTATCCGAGAGACCCGCTGTCGAAGATCGCTCCGATCTGGCGGATGACGTTGTGCGGGCCGGTCTTTAGCGCGCGGAGCCGATCGAGCACGAGTGATTCGGGCAAATCCAGGCCGCGGGCGATGTCCGCAAACGGACGAGGCGAAAGGGGAACCTCTTCCTGCACGATGGCAAGCAGTTGCTCGTCCACGTCCTGGGTGGGAAGAGCGGAAATCAGCAGTTCATTGGACATAGTCGTTGCCGGGGGATGAATCCCGGTCCTCACGGCGGGTATTGGCCGCATGGAGAGCGCCGGCCAGCGCCAGCATCGCCGGGGTCGGGCTGTGGCGCAGGCTGTGGACGCAGGGATGCATGAATTTTCCGACGAGCCGGTCGACCCCTTGCGCGATCGCCTGTTTTTGCGAATCGGTCAGGCCGGGGCACTTTCGCAGCAGCCGATCCATTTCCTCATCGCGAACGCTTTTGGCGTCGCGATACATCTGGGCGATGATCGGGTTGAGGCGGACGTCGTTCAGCCATTGGATGAATGCCGTCACTTCCTCATCGAGAATCCGTTCGCATTGTTCGAGCGCCGCGGCGCGGTGATTCTGGTTTTTGGTGACGATGCGGCCGAGATCGTCGATGTCGTAGAGATAGACGCCTTCCAAGCGTGCAATTTCGGGATCGACGTTGCGGGGCACGGCCAGGTCAACGATGTAGATCAGCCTGTTTTGCCGCTGTTTTTGGATCTCGCGCATGCGCTGGAGGGTGAGAACGGGTTGGGAGCAGCCCATGGTCATGAGGACGATATCCGCGTCGACCAATTGGCGCTCAAGCTGATCGAAGGGGGCGGCGGCGGCGTGGCAGGCCTCGGCCAGAGCCCGCGCGTTGCTCAGCGTTCGAGAGATGACGACAAATCGGCGCGTCTGAGCGCCGGCAGCCAGGTGCTGGCAGACCAGCCGGGCCACTTCGCCGGCGCCCACCACGAGCGTTTGTTTGTCGGTGAAATCGGAAAAGATGCTCCGGGCAACGTCGACGGCGACGGAGGGAACGGAGAGCCTTCCCTCGGCGATGGCGGTCCCGGCGCGGGCGCGCTTGCCGACTTCAAAGGCATGATGAAACAGGCGATTGAGCACCCGGCCAGTCGTGCCCTGCTCACAGGCCAGGGTGTAGGCCTGCTTGATCTGGTTGACGATTTGACATTCACCCAGGACCATCGAGTCAAGCCCGCTGACGACGCGGAAGAAATGGCGGCAAGCCTGTTCGTCGGAGAATTGATACAAATATTGTTTGAACTGAGCGGCCGGGAGATCGCGGGCCTCGGCGAGAAAGCTGATAATGTCGGCGGCGGTGGGCCGGTCGCCCTCGGCGGCGACGAGGATCTCAACGCGGTTGCAGGTGCTGAGGATCGCCGCTTCGCAGCCGGGGAATTGCTTGCGGAAGAACATCAACGCGGTGGATACGCCCTCGCGGCTGAAAGCCAACTGCTCTCGAATCTCCACCGGCGCGGTGCGGTGATTGAGGCCGACAAGAACGATGCTCATGGCAAGCCTCCCTTGTCTTTGCGATCGTGCACACGACGGCGGGCGACGACGCGGCATTCGAGCCACAGTGAAGCGGCATAGCCCCACAGGAGCAGTAATCCGATCGAATAGGCCGCGATGACATAGTCGTTCATAACGCACCATCCGTGTATCTGATCGCCTTGACGCCGGCGACAAGCGGCATCGTCCGGATGTCCCGCGGAGGATTGGCCGGGGCGGAATTGGCCGCCACGGAATCCGTCCGGTTAAGAACAAATCGGGTGAAGACCAAACCAGCGGCCAGGAGAGTCACCGGCACGAACGACGCCGCCAGAGTCAATTTCATGGCCGGTTCCAGTTGGACGGAGCCGGGGTGGATATCCGGCAGCAATCGAGCGGATAGCCAGACGAGGGGAACGTCGAGAAAAGCAATGATGGCGTAGACCGAGCCGATGATGGCGCGGCGTTCGCGGCCTTCGACGGAAGAACGAACCACCAGATAAACAACGTAGAGAAAAAAGAGGATGAGGCTGAAGGTCAAGCGGGGGCTCCAGGTCCACCAGACGCCCCAGGCGGCGCGGCCCCAAACCATCCCGGTGGCCAGGACCACGGCGCACAATTGAACCGCCACGCGAGCGGCGGCCGCCGCAAGGTCGTCCCACCAACTCTTGCGTTGCCACAGATAGGCGATGCTGGCCACGAAGGCGGTCAGGCAGGCGAGAAACGTGTTGATGGCGACCGGCAGATGCAGATAAAAGATCTTCTGGATTGCGCCCATCGACCGTTCGTCCGGGGTGTAACGGAGGATCAGGACGAGGTCGGCGGCGAAAAGCAGCGCCAGGGCGATCCAGAAACCTCGAACCAGTTTGGATTGCGTGCCGCTCATAAGATCAACTCCGTCGCTCAAGGCTCCAGGACCAACTCAAACAACAGCCAACCGGCCGTCAGGAAAATCGCGTCGAACGCAACCAGGACTCCCAAGCCCATTCCACCCACCGGCAACCCGTCGCGGAACTGGTGGATCAACAATTGCGTGGAGGCGATTACCAGGGGCAGGGCGACCGGAAAGATCATCATCGCCAACAGCCCGCCTTGCAGCCTCGTCGAACAGACCACGGCAGCGAACAACGTGCCGATGGCGGCGAAGCCGATGATTCCCAGCGACATGACGGCGGCGAAGGTGAACGGGGCCGCGGAAAGATCGAAAGAAAAGAACAGAACTCCTGCTGGGGTAATGACTAGCGCGACGGCGGCCATCAGGGCAAGATTGCTGGTGAGCTTGGCCAGATAAATGGTTCCACGGCTGATGGGAGCGAGCATGAGTGCGGCCAGCGCACTTTCGGAACGCTCGACGGCCATGGTTTTCTCAAAACAGAGAACCCCACTGAACAGGTAAGCAACCCAAAGCACAACAGTTGCGCCAAACCCCCCCGCCGCCCCACCACCCAGGCCGAGGCCCAAAACCACGACAATCAGCAATCCGAGCACGATCACCAAGCCGATGGTTTGGCGGCTGCGCGCCTCGACCTTGAGGTCCTTGCCGACCAGGAGAAGAAATTGTTGGGCAACCAGCGGCATAAAAGTTCTTCAATCAACGAATGAGATTTCTCCGGGTTGAAATCGCGGATCGGTTCCAGCCAACTCGGCGAGAATGCCGGGCGCATCGGCGACGCGGGCCGGGCGATCAATGGCGATGGTTCCGGCGTCGAGGACAATGACGCGCTCGGCCAGCCGAAGGCTTTGCAGAACGTCGTGATTGACCATGACAACGGTCTTCCCGGCGACGTGCAGGTCGCTCAGAAGCCGCTCGACCGCGGCGGCGCCGGGCACGTCCAGTCCGGCGAAGGGTTCGTCGGCCAGCACCAGGTCCGGCTGGTGGACCAAGGCCCGGGCGATCGAGACGCGCTGGCACATTCCGCGGCTAAAAGTTTTGACTGCGTCATCCGCCCGATCGAGCATGCCGACGATCGACAGCAGTTCCTCGGCTCGGCGCCGGGGCGCTTGGACGCCGTACAATCGGGCGAACAGTTCGAGGTTTTCCCGGGCGGTCAGATCGCGATAAAGCATGGATTGATGCCCGATCAAGCCCAGACGTCCCCGCGCCTGCGCGGCATGCCGGGGGAGGTCCAGGCCGAATAACTGAAGCTGTCCGGTGGTTGGCGGCATCAGAGTGGCAAGGATCTTCAGCAAGGTTGTCTTGCCGGCCCCGTTGATCCCCAGGATCGCGACAAATTCGCCGGCGGCGATGGAGAGATCGATTGAGTTCAAGACCGACCGTTCATCGATCGTTTTGCCCAGGTCGGCGGCGCGCAGCGCCAATGGCGCTGGAGTTGTTTCGGTGAAGGAGGATGAAGAACGTGGAGCAATCATAATTCACCTAAAACGCACGCCGGACGTAAGTCACTCGACTCATCTCCTTTTTTGCGCCTGAGTTGATTTGGGATGCTTGAAGAGAGTGATCGTCGTTCCCACGAGCAGGATCGCCAAGGCCCCGCCCACCGCAATCGCCTTTGACGCGATGGAATTGTCGGCCAGGGGTTTGGGGGATTTGGCCGTCTCGATGGAAGAAACGGGTTGTACCGATGCGGCGGCCTTCAGACCTCCAATGGTCAACGCGATGGTCTGTCCTTCGCTGAGGGAGGTCGTCATGTAGCAGCGGGTCTTCGGACCCTTTTCATCCAGTTGCTGGGCGCCCATGGCTTGCAAGGCGGGGGCGTCAACGGTGGTTCCATCTTCCGGGACGAAAACCAGGAGATGTCCGACGCTGGCCGGCGCCGTGATCGACAAGACGGCCTTGTTGTCCACGGCGGGAATGCGGTATTCAAGTTCGTATCGATCCTCGCCGGGAATCAGGGGTTGTTTGCTGAAGAGTTTGCCATCGGCGACGAAGACGGCTGCGCCGTCCAATGCCCCGCCGACTTTCAGGTCTTTGGCGCCCGTCGGCAGGGTCAGGGCGAAAGTGGTCCGCGGGGCGCCGGCATCGGCCTTGCCGATCCAGGCCCGATCGCCGGTGGACTGAATGGAGAGCATTTCGGTGACGTCGATGCCGGCGGCCGAGGGATGGATGATGACATGGCGCATCGTCACGGACCAAGGGGGCGTCTGATCGGTCGATTCGAAGATTGGAACGTCCAGTTTCAGGATGGAATGATCCGGGTCCATGAGATCGCCGGCGGTGGTGAAAACGACGCCGGCGTGAGTGATTCTGACGACGGGCTGGATGCCGAATCGGACGGGAAGTCCGCTGATCTGAAGCGTGCCGGCGGCGCTGAGATGGGTGTCCATGTGATCAAGCAATTGGCCGCGGACGACGAATTCGACGTTGACGGGATCGGCGCCGATGGCGGGACCTTTCGGCGTGCACTGGACCGCGTGGATATTCAACGTTCCGACCTCCGAAGGCTGAGTGCTGGCCGAGGCCGTGGGGACGCCGGAATTACTCGCCGGACAACCGGGCGGAGGATTCGACGCATCGCCGGCCGGCGAAGCCGATGGATCAACCGCCGGATGCCCCGGCGGAAGATTCGGCGCGTCGGATGCGAAGATCGGGTGAACCCGCGACCCCGGCTGAACGGCCGCGGCGCAACCGGCGAGCATGCAAATGCTCGCGAGAACCGCGGCTGCGAAAGCTCGTTGGATTGATTTCATAAAAGTCTCCAGATTGCGGTCATTTTTTTTTGCCTCGTTACCGGGCCGCCACCGCGGGTCCGGGGTTGTGAGATCGCCGCCCGCGCGGCTTCGGGGCCGGTTGCCGCACGGCGGGCGCCAACTGGAAAGCCGGGGCTTTGGCGAACAGGGATTCAATGCGAGGAATCAGGCAGATCAAGGCGCCGATCGCCAGCACCCATCCGCCGGCCCAGATCCAGTTCACCAGCGGATTGACGATGGCCTGGATGGCGACGTTCTGGCCGCCCTCGTCCCAGCCGGCGAGATTCAAATACAAGTCTCGCTTCCAGTTGGAGCCGATGGCGACGACGCTGCTGGTCTGTTCTTCCCATTTGTCATAGACCCGCCGTTGCGGCTTGAGCGTGAAGGATCGGCCGTTGGCATCGGTCGCCGTGACGTTGGCTTCGGTCATCTGGTAATTCACGCCGCGCGATTGCGCGATGGAATTCAGAGTCAGCTTAAAGCCGGCAAAAGCGGTCCAATGGCCAGGATTCAGTTGGAACGTCTGATTGACGCTGAACACGCTGGAGCCGGTCACGCCGATCACCACCAAAAGAATGCCCATGTGGACGAGTTGTCCGCCGTAGCGGCGATGATTGCCGTCGATCAATCGGAACAGCGCCAGCAGGGGGTTTTCGTCGCGGCAGCGAGCGATGAGCATGCGGGTGAAGTCAATGAGTGCGGCGGTCACGGCGGCGGCGGCAATGGCGGCACAGGCGACAGCCCAGGCACTGTGAAATCCGCGGACCCAAACGGCGACGCCGGCGACGGTGGCCGCCAAGGCGGGGATGAAAATTCCGCGGGCCAGTCGCCGGGCGGCTTCCTTGCCGTAGGTGAGCAGCGGCCCGATCGCCATCAGCCCGACCAGCAACAATGCGGCGGGAGCAACCACCTTGTTATAGAACGGAGGACCCAGGGTGGTGCTGGTGCCGGTGAAAACGCGGCTGATGACGGGGAAAACGGTTCCGATCAGCACCACCAGCGTCATCCCACTAAGCAGAACGTTGGTGGCCAGGAAAGCGCCGTCGCGGCCGATCAGGCCTTCCAATTTGCGTTGCGACCGCAGGCGGCGCATCCGCCAGATCATCAGGCCGACGGAGAAGACGACTACGGCCAGAAGGAAGGCCAGGAAGAAGGTGCCGATGAGCGATTCGCCGAAGCCGTGGACCGAATCCACGATGCCGCTGCGGGTGAGATAGGTGCCGAAAATGCAAAGGACAAAAGTGACGGCGAGCAGGGCGGCGTTCCAGATGCGGAACATGCCGCGGTGCTGCTGCACCATGAGGGAGTGAATGAACGCCGTGCCGGTCAGCCAGGGCAGCAACGAGGCGTTCTCGACGGGGTCCCAGGCCCAGTAACCCCCCCAGCCGAGTTCAACGTAGGCCCACTGCGCGCCCAGGACGATGCCGACGGTGAGGAAAAGCCAGGCGAACAACACCCACCGTCGCGTGGCGTCGATCCAGAGGTCATCCTGCCGCCCGACGAGAAGTGCGCCGACCATCAGTGCAAACGGAATCGTGAAGCCGGCATAGCCCAGGAACAACAGCGGCGGATGGGCGATCATGGCCCAATCCTGAAGCATGGGATTCAGGCCGTTTCCGTCGTCGGGATTTTCGGGGGACAGGGCGAAAGGATTGGCTGCAAAGAGGATCAGCAGGGCAAAGAACGCACAGACCACGGAGAGGGTGGCGATGGTGGCGGCGGATTGCGAGATGGGCTGTTGGCGGCTCAGGGTGAAGACGGCGATGGTGCTCAGCACGGCCAGGAGGACGGCCCACAACAGCAGGCTGCCTTCCTGACCCGCCCAGAACGCCGCGAGCTTATATCCTGTCGGCAATGCCCGGTCGGTGAATTTTGCCACGTAATCGAATGAAAACTCACCGCCGAGGAGGGCAACGAGGAGCACGGCCGCCGAGGCGCACAGCATGACGGCCAAGACCGCGATGGACCAGCGCGCCACGCCCAGAGCGCGGGCGGACTGGAATCGGGCTGAAACAATGGAAGCCAGAATGGCGACGGCGGACGCCAGAACGGCAAAGCTCAAGGCCATTTCACCCAGGGTGTTCATGAGGCGCTCGCCTTATCCGCGGGGGCTTGATTTGCAGATTCGTACTTGCTGGCGCATTTGGTCATCATCACGTCGGCCGCAAAAACGCCCTGACCATTCAACTGACCCTCGACCACAACGTCGCGGCCGGCCTGAAACAGGCCGGGAATGACCCCGTGGTACTGGACGGGCAATTCGACGCTGGCGCCCTTGAGCACGAAACTGGCGGTGAGGGATGCGGGACTGGAGGAGAAATGCTTGTCATCGACCGTTCCGCAGAGGCGAACCCGCTCGGTGCGGTATTGACCGTCGGAGAGGAATTGATCGACGGTGAGATGATAAACGTGGGCTTGGCGAGCGCCGGCAAGGGCAAGATAGGTAATTGCTCCAAGAAAGACGCAGGCGCCGACGGCCAGCTTGATGCGCATCCTGTTCATTGACTTCCCGGTCAAAGACTACCGGAGGAGTCACAATCCCGGTGCCATGACCAGGAGGGAAGGCAAACAAAGCGCTGACGCATCCAAGGGCCGTAATGGCAGCGAGTTACCGGGGGTTATGAAAGGGCGAGGAATCGGGCCGGAGGCGGGCGGCTCTCAAAGTTGGGAGGCGGGGACGCCGGCAAATCCACCGGGCGGGAAGCCAAGGCGTTGGGACGGCCGGCGTTTCCCGCGTTTGCATCGCACCGGGCGGGAAACAGCGGGGATTGGAAGTTTGATCCGCGTGGTACGCATCTTGCCCCGATCAAAGGCGCGCAGAGTCTCGACCAGACGGGCGTGGTCGGCGTGTGCCGATCGACATTTGACCATTTATCTTTGAAAGGAGAACCCTTATGAGACCTCACAAGCTTTTGCTTGGGATTGTCGCGTGTAGTCTCTGCTTCGCGGTGCAAGTCAGGGCGCAGGTCGCCAGCATCGTGAACAGCGTCCACAACCTGAACAATGCCCCCACGAGTCTTACGGTCAACGGCTACGGGAACGCGCCCGGAACCCTAGGCCAAGTTTGCTTGCCGTGTCATACGCCTCACAATGCAACGTCATACGGCAACAACGGCACTTTGTTGTGGAACCACGACGTGAACCTGACCCAGTCGTACACGATGTACACGACCGTTCACGTGACGCAAAACAGCGGCGTTGGCGGCACCAGCTACCAACCGGAGCTGGACACTACCAGCCATCTGTGCCTCTCTTGCCATGACGGATCGATAGCCATCGACTCCTATGGAGGCAAGACCAACGGCACCATCAAAATGGGAACGCTCGCGTCCTTTGCGGCGATCGCCGGCTCGACCGACCAAGATCTGTCGGCCGACCATCCGCTCGGCGTCGGGTATCCCGGACTGACGTCGGCGGCGTCGGTCAGCAATGGAGTCGTTACTGGGACCTTTACGCAGCCCGGCGGATGGGTCGATCCGACACAGACCGGTTGGTCCGTGGGCGGCATCGATGGCCTGCCGTCGGTAAACCTGGTGCTGCTGCCCACTGGGCTGGTCGGTGTCGGGTGCGGGACCTGTCATGAACCGCACGACAACACGTTCGGCTTTGTACGCATGAGCAACAACGGCAGCGCATTGTGCCTGAAGTGCCACGCGAAGTAGTGAAAACGCCCTGCGCGTCGGCATTTTGTACGCGCAGCCGCCTGGCGGGCCGGCCCGAAAGACCGGCCTCGCCAGGGGCCTAACAAACAATCGGTTCGCTCCGCTTGCGTCCGTCTGGTCACTCTACGCGAAACGGACCGGCATTTGAACTGCTGTGGAAGGCTTGGCCTGAACGAAGGTGTGAAATGAAACCGATCGTGAACAACCCCTTCCCTGCGGCCAGGGGGGCTCTGGCAATTTCCATCTTCTTTTTGTTGGCGCTGGCCGGTGGATGCTCGCAGCAGGTGAGCGCACCGCCAAAGGTCTATTCATTCTGGCCGCCGTTTCCGCAGGAGCCGCGGATTCTGTTCCTTACCAGCTATTCAGCGAGCACCGACATCGAGCTACCGAGGACAAAATGGGACGAAATCATTACCGGAAACGCCCCGCGAGCCGAGGCGGTAATCGTCAATCCTTATGGGGTGGCGATGTGGCACGGGCGAATCTACGTTTGCGATACCCGGAACCCGATGGTCGAAATTCTCGATCTGCGTAAACATCACATGGAACTGATGAGCGCGCAGGAAGAGGGCAAGCTGGCCAAACCGGTGGCGATCGCCATCGCGCCCGATGGGACCAAGTACGTTGCGGACGTGCAAATCGGCGCCATCGCGGTTTTCGACGCTTCGGATCATTTTCTGCAGGAGATCGGTCACGAAGATTTCAAGCCGGTGGGGGTGGCGGTGCATGGCAACGAGTTGTACGTCACGGACTACAAGGCCAACCGGGTCGAGGTTTTCGACCGCAACAGCGGCAAATCGTTGCGAACCATAGGCAGTCTCGGGCTAAAGCCGGGCCAGATGGTCCGCCCGCTGGGGATCGCGACGGATGACCAGGGCAACATTTACGTTGACGACATCATCAATTGCCGGGTGCAGAAATTCGCGGCGAACGGAAAACTCCTGGGGGCGTTCGGCTCTCTGGGCGATCGCCCCGGTTCGTTTACCCGGCCCAAACACATCGCGGTGGACCACGACGGGGTGATCTATGTCGTCGATGCCGCCTTCCAGAACGTCCAGATGTTCGACAGCCATTTCAAGCCGCTGTTGTTTTTCGGCAATCCCGGCGATTACCCCGGCTCGATGGACTTGCCGGCGGGCATTTGCTTCCACGACTCAGACCTGGACTTGTTTGCGGATTGGATTCCCGACGCCTTTCAAGCCCAGTACCTGATCCTGGTGACCAATCAGCAAAGCAATCGCAAGGTGAGCGTCTACGCGTTCGGCCATCTTAAGCCGGGTCGAACGGTCAATGACATTTCCGGGAGCAAAGGAGTGGTTCCCCCGGGGACGACGACCGAACCGGCGACGGGCGTCGGCGCTCCCCTGCCGAACCAAAGTCAATAGGCGACGTTTTATGCCGAGCGCTCCATGGCTGCCACGACGAGACATTTTCAGTTTGGGCGGCGGCCGGCGTATGCGATAGCGATCTTGGCAATCCTGTCGATGCTGGCGGTCGGGTGCTCCGTTCGCAAAAACTACAAGACGCTCAGCTTTTTCTTCGACGGCGTTCCCGATCCGAATGCCCCGGTGAAGGCGTCGTTGGCGCCGTTGAGCGCCGCGGCCGGACCCAATGGCGAGCCGGCGCCGGTGAAGATGTACCGGCACAAACCCTACGCGGAGGGCAAATGCGGTGAATGCCACGCCGCGGACAAAAAGCACCTGGTGACGGTGAAGGCGGAATTGTGCGTCAAATGTCACGCGCCGGCGGTCAACCAATATCCGGTGATGCACGCGCCGGTGGCGATTGGGCAATGCCTGTGGTGCCATGAGCCGCACGAATCCGATTCGCCGCGGCTGCTGAAGACGACGGCGCCGACCTTGTGCATGCAATGCCACGATCCGGAACTGCTGCCGGCGGACGTGAAACCGCATCAGATGGCGGATCAGGCGAACTGCCTTGCTTGCCACGTGGGCCACGGCGGAGCGAAGGCGTCGCTGCTGCTGGTGGACAATCCGACGATTTCGCCGATCACGGCGAGGCTGAATCCTTCGACGCAGGCATCGCCTGGGGCGAGCGATTCCGGCCCGGGGGGAGGCCCGCCGTGACCGCCGGTCGTCGAACATGCCGCGCGACGTTGGCCGCGCTGGCGCTGCTCGTCACGGTCGTTGGTTCCGCGGGCGCGGGCCTGGCGGACGATCAAGGCGGGCCGATGGTTATCGGCGGCGTAGAATCGCCGCCCGTGTTTCATCTGGATATGCCCAGCGGGAATTTCAACTTCTATTTCCTGGACGAGCACGATACCAATCAGCAGCAGGGCGTGACCACCGGAACCACCGACAACAGGTACCAGGAAACCATCAATCTGTTGTCCAATGCGTACGTCCTAAGCCCCAATCTCATCGACTTCAACCTCGGAGGCACCTTTGGACTACAGCAGGAATCCTTCGAAGGGCCGGGCACGAAGCAATACACCAGCGGCCTGCTGGACGGCTGGGACGTTTCAGGCACCCTCCTCCGCGAGGAAGGCGCTCCCCTGACGCTGTATACGCGCAGAACCGAGCAATTGATCACGCCGGACTTTTCGCCCTCCGTGGATTCCATCGATACCACCTACGGAGGTTCCCTGGATATTCATTCCAGCTCGGTGCCAACCCAACTTCAGGCCTATCGGGAGACCGACACGCAAACACAGGCGGGCGGCGTGACCAACTACCAGTTGAACCAGGATGTCGTTCACTGGCACACGGACGTGATCGATCTGACAAATCAGACCCTGGCCTGGGATTACACTTATCAGAACACCAACGAACAGGAGGAGCAGTCCCCCGCCCTCCAATATGAAAGTCACAACGCCTCCCTGAACGACGCGCTTTATTTCGGAACGCAAAACGCCAATTCGCTGTTGTCGTCGGCGTCGCTGACCGAGCAGATCGGCGAGCTTGCGTACAGTCAATTCCGCCTGGATGAAAACCTGCGCGTGCAGCACTCCAACGATTTTCAGACCCATTACGACTACACGCTGGATGAAGACAACGTCGGCGGTGTCAATCAGCTCAGCAACGCCGTCAACGTTGGGTTTGTTCATCGCTTGTTCGCGAGTTTGACCACCACGGGCGATGCGGGCGGATCGATCCTCACTGAAACCGGCGGGAGCGAGGTCGAGCAGCTCTTCGGCAGGTTGAATTTCGACTATCGAAAGACGGTTCCTTACGGACTGCTGCTGTCGAACCTCAACGTGGGATGGCAGTGGCAATACTCTCCCCAAGGCACTTCGGAGACTCCCGTCATCAATCAGGCGGAGACTTTCAACAACTCCCAGCCGATCGTTCTCACCCAGCCGAACATCGACCCGAGTTCGATCGTCGTGCTGAGTTCCTCGGGCGTGCCGTATCTCAAGGGAACGGACTTCAGCGTCAGTTCGGTGGGGAATCTGATTCAGATCCAGAGGATTGTCAGCGGCTTAATTCCCCCTGACGGCAGCGTGCTGCTTGATTATGACCTGCTTCCGCAGTCGGCGAACACGTCGAATACGGGCAATTTCGGCATCGGCGGCCGGTATGAGATCGAAAAAGGCCCGTTCAGCGGCCTTGCGCCGTATGTCCGCTACGGCCTTCAGCAACAGACGATCGACACGGAGCAGCAGCCCACACAGATCGTCCCCGATAGCTACGTGGACGTGGTGGCCGGCGTGGATTACCGCATCTGGAAGTTCAAGTTCAACGCCGAACAGCAGTGGCACGACAGCACGCTGGTGCCGTTCAACGCCTCCCGCTTCTCGGCGCGTTTCGACGAGCGGCTGGAGCGGAACACAACGGCCTCCTTCAGCGGCGACTATGCCTACATCGACTATTTCGGGGAACAGGACTACGTCGACGACACGTCGATCAGCGCGGTCCTGGAACACAAGATCGGGTCCGACTGGTCGATCCTGGCGCGGGCGATCTGGTTGAACGACCGGGATGAATTGTTTGGCAATACCGAGGGATTGGAAGAGCAACTGGAACTGCGCTGGAAGCACAACCAGACCGAAATCTATGGCCGGATTCGCAATGCCATGCTGAGGACCGCCAGCGCGCAAAGCAATTTCCAGGTTTTTGAGATCGGCCTGACCCGACGTTTTTAGCACAAAGGACGGAGCATCCGAATGCCAATGCGAGAATCTAATATCCTCCGAGCCGCCGGAAGCGGACTGGCTCGACGGCTTGCGCTGGTGGGCCTGACGTTGCTGGGCGGCTGCGGTCATGACGCCGGAGTGATCTTCCCGAGTCTCCAGAACGCTCCGCAATGGCCCGCCGCGCCCGCTGAGCCGCGGATTCGTTACGTGGGTCAGTTGACCGGCAGCAAAGACCTCAAGCCGGCGGTGTCCTCATTCCAGGTACTGGGCAGCGTGGTGTTTGGAGGAACGTCAACGGCCTATTCATTTCAGACTCCGATGGCGGTATGCACGGACGGGGCGGATCGCGTCTTCGTCGCCGACTCCGCCGACCACGTCATCCACGTGCTGGACCTGAAGACCCGGGAGTACCAGCGTTGGACGCCAATCGGCCGGAAATTATTGACGCCCGTTGGTCTGGCCTACGATGGCAGCGGCCGGCGCCTTCTCGTGTCAGACTCCGGCACGTCCGCCATCCTCATTTTCTCGCTCCAAGGCCAATTCATCGGGGAATTGGCCTCGGGACAATTGAAGCGGCCCTGCGGATTGACGGTCGATCCGCGTAACGGACGGGTTTTCGTCGCCGACGTCGCGGCCCACCAGGTCATCGTCCTCTCGCCTTCCGGACAGGTGATCGAACGCATCGGCGCCCGCGGCGACGCCCTCGGACAATTCAATTACCCCACGAATGTCGCCATCGACGCCCAAGGCCGACTCTACGTCAGCGATTCGCTGAACTTTCGAATCCAGCAATTCGGCGCCGACCTGGAACCGATTCGCCAGATGGGGCGTCAAGGCGACATGCCCGGCTATTTCGCGGAGCCCAAGGGACTGGCGATCGATCCCGCCGGACACATTTATGTCGTCGATGCCCAGTTTGAGGCGGTGGAAATCTTCAACGATGCGGGAAATCTGCTGCTGGATTTCGGCGAGGAGGGCCACGGGTCGGGCGAGTTCTGGCTCCCCTCGGGCATTTTCATTGACGGCCACGGCCGCATCTGGGTCGCGGATTCTTACAACCATCGAGTGCAGGTATTTGATTACCTGCCGGAGCGCAAGCCATGAAACCCACTTTCAGAGCGGCGATGTTGGCGATTCTGGCGCTGTCAATCACGGTGCTTGATCCCTCGGCGGCGCGGGCTCAGGTTGGACCGACCAGCGTCGTCAACAGTCCCCACAATCTTTCCGCCTCCGGCCCCGGGACGATCAAATCGACCAACGAACAGGAGGTATGCATTTTCTGCCATACGCCTCACAACGCCGCTCCGG
>JBEKIV010000074.1:0-15655 GCA_050011595.1 Tepidisphaeraceae bacterium | reverse complement strand
CTTCCGCCGCAGTACAGTGGTATAAGGATAATTTCGCGTATTCCACAAGCGCGGACAACTTGACGCTACCTGGCCGCGCAGTGCTCGTGACTCGCAACCCCGTTTCAAATTACATCCAGCAGGTGTACGACAATAGCACCACCGCGAACAATTCAGAGACAATCCTCCCGAATTACATGTTGCCCTATGGGCCAAACACCACCGCCGGAGCCACTAACCCGCATTTCAGGGGGATCTGGACTCCGAGTCCCAATCCTGCCTATGCCGTCAACGATATTGTTGTCTTTCCTGGTTCCAATCCCCCCGGGAGCGTGGTGCCGACCTATGTGCCAACTACGCCCTACGGCGGACCAAGTTACACCTTCATTTGTGTCTCGCCTCCCACGTCGGGGCAAGTTCCAGCAACGTTTAGCTCGAACAATGTTCTCACAGGCGTAACCACCGCTTATTGGAGAATGCAGCCATGGTCTTCGAATCCGGTAAAGGCCAACGTCAACACCGCGGCTTTCCCCGAATTATTCCGCGCGTTCTGGTCCGTCATGGCCGGCAACCCCTCGAACGCCACGCCTTTTGGCACGACCGGGGTGGACAACTACAACATCTACGACGCGACCGCACCGACGCCCAGTAACCCCACGCTTGGAAACCCGCAGGCCATGTTCCGCTCGCCGATCCGCGATCCGTTCGGCGCCGCGGGAACAGCCTATGTATCTCTCCTGGATGCGCCCAATGCCTCCGGAAATGTCACGAACACCAACACCATGCTCCTCCGCGCCGCGTTAGCGGCCGTCAATACGCTTGGGTTGCGCGACAACTCGCAGAACGTCCTCAGCCGAACAATTACGTTGCTCAAAAATTCCCAAATCAATAATGGAGGAAGCCCCCCCGCCCCCGTCACGGGCACCGTTGAATTGCAAGTATTCAGCAGCGCACCCCAGCCCGTCATTTGCGAGGTGTACGCGAACACGTTCACCGGCCCCGATAGCGGCACCAACACTTCCAACCCGCAAGGTTACGTCGCTGTTGAATTGTATAACCCATATTCGGTTCCGATGACGCTAAAGAACTGGCAGTTGGGCCTTATCAACCGCAGTACCTCCGGCGGCGCTTACCCATACTTGTATTTTCAAACTAACCCGCCGCCGGCAACCGGCACCCCGCCGCCCGTACCGCCAGCCGGCGCTGTCTCCGTAATTGGACCGATGGTGGCGCTGAATAATCCGATCGTCGATCCAAAAAACGGCCTGTATGATAACCCCGTAGCTCCCGGAACCATTTACATCCCCGCACACGGATACGCTCTGCTGGAAAATTACAACGGAAGCGGAACGGGCACCACGACGGCCAACGATGCCACATGTCGGCCGGTCAACGCTTTGAACCCCCAACCGCCCACCGTGCCCACGACCGGCGGTAGTTTCCGCATGTCCGCCGCCCCTTATACGGCGGATCAAACTGGCATTTGGTACGGACCAGCCGTCCCGGCCGGCCAGACACCCACGTCGGCCACGCCCCCGAATACTTGCGACGTCTATGTCCCGAATCTTCAACTGGTCATTGCGGGAACTAAGGGAACAACGATTACAGGAACTTCTACCGGCGGCGAACTGGTATTGCTCAGGCCCCGGCGAATCGACGGAACTTATAGCCAATCCACCGGCCCCGATAGCGTTTACAACGAAGGGACAACAGATGCATCGGGAAACGTGACCACCGTTTACCTATGGGATCTGGTTCCCGTCGATTCTTATGATTTCACCGGGCTGGCGCAACCCGCTGCCGTCCCATATCCGGTTTGGAGCTATGTGCGGGTGAAGGGCACCCTCGCGTCGAACTATTTCAAGCAATTCTTCCCCGGATTCTACGACGCGGCAAAACCGATGCGGCAGAGCTACGGAACCGGCGCCGGTGCGGTATATATCACCGCAGCGACCGTGGCCGGCGAAACTCCGCCGTGGGCCGCGGGTGACACGCCTTCTTTTGGAGTGGACGCCTCCACGGCATCCTATAACAATCCATTCCCGCCAGTACAGATTTACAATTTGGCTACGGGAAATGCCGCCGGTGATCCGATGCACTTCCCCAACTCGGTGGTATCATCACTGAACGCATACCCGAATGGCATTACCCCGGCCGCGACGAATCTCTTCCCGCTTGGCGGGTTCGCGCGTAATGGCGACATGCTGGATATTCCATTCGTTGGCGCTTATCGAATCCGCATCAGCAACGCCGGTGCCCTAACCTCGCAGGTCAATACTTCGAACTTTCTTGAATTGAATTCGCTCCCCATGGATTGTTCCCTTGCCGCAATTGAAACCGGCATTAATGCTGAGGATGCGGCTCAGAATATCGGCCGGTTTATTCCAATGGCCGCATCGTACCAATACGTAACTGGAATTCAGACCGGGAAGTTCCCGGATGGCACAGCGGCGACCGCTCCCTTGTCTGATTATTACGCATGGGCCAGGAATTTCTTCAATTACCTAACCGTCCAATCCAGCACCGATACTTATCTGCCGAATTTTGACCCCAACGTTGCATCCGTCAATTATGCGGCGTCTCCCAACAATACATTCGCCTATCCGCCGCAGAATGCCGCCACGCCGATTCCCCCCACGCCCACACTGACCGCCAGCGCGACCGCACCCGACCAGACCCATCAGGACAACGTCGGCATCGAAGGGTTGATCAATATCAACACAGCTTCGTGGAAAGTATTGAGCATGTTGCCGTTCGTTCCGAACAATCCGGCAGTCGACCGCCTGATCGCGCAGAACATTGTCAAATACCGTCTTGCCAACGGTCCCTTCACCTCGATCTTTGATTTGAACCAAGTCACCGGCTTTCAGAATGGAACCGGCGTCGCAGGGATTCCCACCGCTCCCACCTCTTCAACAGGCTTGCTTAGTCCCCCCGATCCGAATTTCGGAACCTCGACTGCCGCTTCGACAACGCCCACTGGAATCACGGAAGATTACCAATGGGATTGCCTGACGCTTTCCCGCATCAGCAATCTCATCACCACGCGATCCGACACCTTCACCGTTTACATCGAGGTTCAAGGCTGGCAAAACGCCGGCTCCACGAATGCCAGCCTGCCGCCCCAGCCCATGATCACTCGGCGTTACGCTTTCATTGTCGATCGCAGTGCCATCAATGGCGATCCGAATTCCAGATTCCTCAAGACGGTCACGGTGCCGAATGACTGACGAATGAGTGGCAAGTGGCAAGTTGGGAGTTGCAAGCGCGGACTTGCACTTGCAACTTGCCACTTGCAACTGCCCCCATTGGTTTTCCATCCCGATAACGGCTATAACCCCGGCATGCGACGGCTGTTCCTCCGTGATTGCGCCCCCGGCGACGTGGTCGAGGACGTTTTTATCATCACCAACAAGCAATTGGCGGCCACCGCCTCGGGCAAATATTACATCAAGGCCTTCTGCTCCGACCGCACGGCTCAGTTGAACGTCCGAATCTGGAACGCGACGCGAGAGCAGTTCTCGGCCATCCCCGACGGCGGGTTCCTCCGCATCCGTGGGCGCGTCGAGAACTATCAGAATAATCTCCAAGTCATTATCGAGCAGATGTGGGCGGCCAAGGAGGGGTCTTTCGACATCGCGGACCTGATGCCGCATACCGAGCGGGATGTGGATCAGATGTGCGAGCGGGTGTTTGAGATTTGTGGAACGATTCAGAGCCGGCCGCTGGCGGCGCTGGTGCGGGCGTATCTGGACGACGAGGAGTTGATGAACCGTTTTTGCCGGGCGCCGGCGGCGATGAATTTCCATCATGCGTTCGTCGGCGGATTGCTGGAGCATACGTTGAACGCGATGGAAGTGGCGGATGCCGTGTGCAAGTTTTATCCCAAGCTGAATCGCGATTTGGTGGTGGCCGGGATTTTCCTGCACGATCTGGCCAAGACGTGGGAGCTTTCGTACGACAGCGCGTTCAGTTACACGGATGGGGGGCAATTGGTGGGGCATATCGTCAAGGGCGCCATCTGGGTGGAGAAGAAGGCGGAGCAGGCGGAGAAGACTTTAGGTTCCGGAGAGAAGATTCCGCAATCGCTGATTGACGTGGTTCAGCACATCATTCTGAGTCATCATGGGGAGCCGGAATTCGGGGCGGCGCGGCTGCCGTCGACGCCAGAGGCGATCGCGGTTCACGTCATCGAGAACCTGGACGCGAAGCTGATGATGGCGTTGTCGCTGACGCGCGGGGAAGGGGCGATGGCCGAGTCGAACTGGACGGACTGGCAGAAGGCGTTCGGCGGGCGGTTGTACCGGCCGGACGTGGCCCCCGCAGACGCGGCTCCGCCGGAGGCGGCCCCGGTGGTTGCGGCCCAACCGCTTGGCCAGCCAAATGTCCAGCCGGCCGCTACGTTGAAGGTGAATAATCCCCTTTTTGAAAGCACTCCAGCGCGCAAGCGTTGACGATGGCGGTATTTATCACCAGGGGCTTGGATGATATGCGGGGGCGGGGACTGTTGTTTGCACATAATTCTTTTGCGTTGGCGGGGTTCGGAGGATTAACCTTTGTCAGTTTGCGGCTTTTTCCAATTCACCGGGCAAGGATTTTGAATCAATTGAAAGGAATTGTCATGTTGAAAGTCAGGAATTGTCTGATCGCTTTTGCGTGCGCGACTTTGCTGGGGTTGACGGTGGTGGCGATCGCGCAAGATGCCACAACGCAGCCAGCCGGCGAGGAACAGAAAGCGTCAACTCATAGTCATATCGTGGCTCCGTTCAATAAGTTGAGCGATTTGACGGACGATCAGAAATCGAAGATCAGGGATATCCATACCGAGATTCTCGACGAGGAGAAGCAGCTCCATCAGAAGGAGCACGACGAGATCACCGCGGTGTTGACGGATGACCAGAAGAAGGAATTGGAGGACATCGAAGCGCGCATGGCTGCGGAGAAGAAGGCGGGCACGGAAGAGCGCCGCGCCCAGAGCGAGGAACAGAAGGCGCAGGAGCTTAAACAGCAAGCCGAAGGCATGGGCACTGCGGCCACTCAGCCCTCCGGCGGTCAATAGGCGCCCCGCGTCACCCGACGTGTGAGCCGTGTCCCGGCGCACGGTGCCGCGCGCTTTGAGCGCGCGGATTGGCGTCGGAGACGGTTGCTGAATTCCGTTAGCTGAGCTATATATCTTTCTGACGAGCACTGCCGAGTTTTGCCTGGAGGAAATTGACATGGTTACGCGATCCTTTTTCGGGTTCATTTCAATTCTGGCGATGTCGGCCCTGACGGCATACGCCGATCCAAAAGACGACATCAAATCCGCGGTGCAGAAATTGGCGGATAGTCCGAACTACAGTTGGTCCACCACGACCCAGGGTGGTTTCGGACGAGGGCCGCAGGAGGGCAAAACCGAGAAAGGCGGGTACACCTTGCTCACGATGCAGATGCGGGACAGTTCCTTCGACATCATCATCAAAGGCGACAAGGCCGCGATTAAGACGGATTCCGGCTGGAAATCGGCGACAGAACTGATGGCGGAGAACAACGACGACGGTGGCGGCCCCCCGCCGCCGGAACGATTCGCCGCCATGTTCGCGCAAAACTTCAAATCTCCCGTCGAGCAGGCGCAGGGCAATCTGGATAATCTTCAGAATATCCAGAAAACGGACGAGGGTTACACCGCCGATCTGAGCGCCGACGCCGCCAAGAACATGCTGTCGTTCCGGCCGCGCCGCGCTGCTACCACCAATCCGGACAACGGCAACCCGCCGCCGCAGATGGAGGTCAGCGATGCGAAGGGTTCGATTAAGTTCTCAATCAAGGACGGCAATCTGGCGGCGATCGAAGTCCACCTCACCGGAACCATCAGCTTTAACGGCAATGACCGCGACGTGGACCGCACGACGACCACCCAGATCAGTAGCGTCGGCTCCACCACGATCGACGTGCCGGACGAGGCGAAGGCAAAGCTGTCATCCTAAAGAAGCGTTCGACTCGGTGGCCGGGGGCTCGGCGGGCTGGGCGTCGGCCCAGGCCTCGTCGGCCAGACGTCTGATCACCAGGCATTGCTCCCAGCGATCGGAAATCTCGCGGCCGGACAAATCGGTGAGGCTGTAGGGAGCCGGACCAAGCTGGCAGCCGAATGGCAACACGTCCCCGGCCCGGGCTTTCTTCAGCCAGGCTGAGAATCCCAGGGTCCAGAGCTTTTTAAACTGCCGGGCCGGTTCGCCGGCGCCGTCGCCGACGTCGTTCTGGATCTGTTCACCCGAGTTGATTCGGCCGTGCCAGTTGCCGCAGCGCCTGGCGATCTGCTGGAAATGGTCCTGTATGTCATCGCTCCAGGCTCCGCCGAGTTCGCCGGCGACGACGTAATGGCTGAAATCGCCGGTGAAGCGAACCTTCTTGAACCGATTGATGACCTTGATCGTCCGGCGCAGGTCCTGCGTCACGGTCCCGCGATGCGTTTCGATGAACAGGGGCAATCCGGCGTCGTTGACCAGATCGTACATTTCCTCCAGGAGGTCCGCGATCTGGGGCGAGGCCTTGAGCGATCCGGGCACCTGGACCGTGAGGTAATCGGCGCGCATGCGATGCGCCAGTTCGATGTATGGAAGAAGATCGTCCGCCTCGCTTGCCGTGGTCGAAAAGCCGATCCCCAGGTTGCGATCGCGCAGCATGGCGGCCAATTCATCCGCCTCCTGCGGGGTTTGGCAGGAAGCCTCGAACCCGGTGAACCCCGCGGCGGCGATTTTGTCCAGCCGCTCGGGGGTGGACCATTCGATGCCGCCGCGCGGCAACTGACTCAGCGTCCACGCGTTCTGTTGCAATCGAAGCCGGGGCGGATTGGAAGTGCCGTCGTTGACCTGATTCCGAAAGCCCATGATATCACTCCGCCAGGCTCTTACTCCGCCTGACCCTTGGAAAAATCGTATATCCACCCTTGAAGCGCCGGCTTCCATTCCAGCAATTCGTCGGGCTTGAAAAACAGTCCCAATTCGCGCTGCGCACTCTCGGCGGAATCGGAGCCGTGAACGAGGTTGAACGAATTGCTGACGCCGAAATCCCCGCGGATGGTGCCCGGCTCGGCCTTGGAGCCAGACGTCGCGCCCATCATCTTGCGCGAAATAGCGATCACGTCCTTGCCGGCCAGGGCGATCACGAGCACCGGCGAACTGGTCATGAATTTCACCAGGCCGTCGTAAAACGGCTTGCCCTTGTGCGGGGCGTAAAGCGACTCGGCGAGCGGCTGGCCGATCTTCTTGAATTTCATGCCGACGATTTGCATGCCTTTATTCTCGAATCGGTCGAGAATCCGCCCGCAAAGCCCTCGCTGAACGGCATCGGGCTTGAGAATGATGAGCGTGTGTTCCATCGGGTATTGGTTATATCCGAAGCGATTGGACTGTCCAAGGAGAAAGAGTCTCACGCGGAGGCGCGAAGGCGCAAAGGCATGAAGAGAACAAAGGCCTTTACTTCTTTTACTTCTCTGCGCCTTTGCGCCTCTGCGTGAGATTCTTCTTTACAAATTCGCCGAATCGAGCGAATTCTTGTCGAGATTGATCCCGCATTCGATCTTCTCGTTTCCGGCCCAGCGGCCGGAGCGCGGGTCTTCGCCTTCGCCGACCGGGCGCGTGCAGCTCAGCGGGTTGCAGCCGATCGATGCGTATCCCTTTTCCCACAAGGGATGGCGGGGAAGATCGTGCTTCTTCAGGTAGGCGTGAATCTCGCGACTCGTCCAGTTGAGCAGCGGGGAGATCGCGTGGCAGTTGAAACGCGACGACCATTCGATGAATTGCCGGTCGGAGCGGGTGTGGGCCTGGTCGCGGCGGATGCCGCGAAGCCACGCTTTGGGGGCAAGCTCTTTCATCGCGCGCTCGAACGGCTCGTTCTTGTTCGCCGCGCAGCAGGCGTCCACATTCTTCCGCCAGGCGGGATTCTCCTCGCCGGCCTGGCGCAGATACGTCATCGGATCGTTCCGGGTTCGATAAATCCAGACGTTCAGATTCAGCCGCAAACGCAACTGCTCCATGAACGCATGGGTCTCTGGGAACAGATAGCCGGTGTTCACCCAAATGATGCGCATGCCCGGCTTGACGCGATAGACCATATCGAGCAGGACGGCCGAATCGGCGCCGAACGACGAGGACATGACCATGTCGTCGCCGAACTGCGCCGCCGACCATTCGATGATGCGCGATGGATCGCCGGACTGGAACATCTGGTTCAAGGTCGGCAGATCGAGGTGTTGGGTCGCGATGCTCATACTGATTTCAAGGCTCTAACGAAAAGATGGACACAGAGATCACAGAGGACACAGAGAGCACAGAGGAAGAATGGATTCACAGCATTAACTCTGTGTGCTCTGTGTTCTCTGTGTGCTCTGTGGTTCTTTTTTTAAAGCAATCCTTGCGGCAACAACCGCATGGCGATTTCTTTGATGCAATGTTGCAATCAATTGGTCGAACCATTCCCGTGGCACGCGCCGCCCATTGGCGATGCCCAATTGAATGTCGGCTTTGTTGGTTCCGTGAAAATCGCTGCCGCCGGTTTTCAGCAATCCGAAACGATCCGCCATAGCGGTGTACTTTTCCACCATCCCGGCGTCGTGATCGCTGTGGATGACTTCGATGCCCGCCAGGCCGAGATCGAGCAAATCCTTCACGATCCGCTCGAGCTGGGCGTCGTTTTGACAGCGAAGCTGACTCGGATGCGCCAGCACCGGCAGACCGCCGGAATCGAGAATCATCGCGACGGACCGAGGGGGCGTGAGGCGTTCCTTGTCGAAATACGCCAGTCCGCCGGGGGCGAGATACTTGTCGAAGGCCTGCTTGATGGAGCTGACATATCCCTTGCGAGCCAGGATCGCGGCGATGTGGGGCCGGCCGACGACTTTCCCGCCCGCCTCCCGCTGGACCTCTTCCATGGTGATGGCCACGCCGAGCTTTTGCAGTTGATCGATGATTTTCGGATTTCGGCTGTCGCGGCCGGCCAGAAGCGTTTTGGTGAGATCGCGCAGAACCGGGCTTTGCGGATCGACGCCGTAGCCGAGCAGGTGCATCGTTCCCGGATGGGGAAACTCCGCGCTGATTTCGATACCGGGCAGGAAATCCAGGCCAAGGCGCTTGGCCTCGGCCGCGGCCTCGGCGATCCCGGCAACGGTGTCATGGTCGGTCAGCGCCAAAGCTGAAAGGCACCGATCGACGGCCAGACGCACGACCTGCGCCGGCGGCAACGTGCCGTCGGAGGCCGTGGAATGGCAGTGAAGATCGACAAATGAGGATGGCATAAAACTAAAACTCACGCCCGGAGATAGCCGCGTTGCTCCAGGTATTCGAGAATGAGCTTGGCCGCATCCTCCGGCTGATGCTTTTCTGTTTCGATCAGAATCTCCGGCTTCTCCGGCGCTTCGTAGGGATCGTCGATGCCGGTGAAGCCCTTGATCTGGCCGGCCCGGGCCTTCTTGTACAGGCCCTTAGGATCGCGCTTCTCGGCCTCGGCCAGGGAAACGTGAACGTGGACCTCGATAAACTCGCCCGGCTTCAAACTCGACCGCACCAGATCACGGTCCTTCCTGTACGGGCTGATGAAGCTGGTGATCGCGATGACGCCGGCATCGGTGAAGAGTTTCGCGACTTCGCCGATGCGGCGGATGTTCTCGGCGCGGTCCTCGGCCGAGAAGCCGAGGTTCTTGTTCAGCCCCATGCGAACGTTGTCACCGTCCAGGCGATAAGCGTGCTTCTTTTTATGAAGCAGCATTTGCTCGAGGATGCACGCGATGGTGCTTTTGCCGGAGGCGGACAAGCCGGTCATCCAGACGGTCACGCCCTTCTGGTTGAGAAGTTGCTGCCGCTCGGCCCGGCTGACGGAACCTTCGTGCCAGGTGACGTTGGTTGCTTTCTGCTCAGCCATTGCTCAATTCGCCCTTTATTGCTTGGCAGACACGAAATCTTCCATACTGATGGCGACGTCTGGGACGGCATTCAGCAGCGCCTTATCGGCGGTTACTAATCGAACCATTAACCGTCTGGCCAGCACCGCGAATTCGCAGTCATATGTTGCCAGCCTGGTTTCCACCGATAATCGAAGGACGTCCCAAGGCCGCTCGTGATCGTACGATCGCACAAATAAGGGAGCCTCCGCTAGGACAACCAAGGCGCGATCTTCGGAAAGGAGGTTTTGTCGAACCGTGGTTGCGACTACGTTTAGAAACTCGTGCCACCAAAGAGGGGGCGCAACCCACACTTTCTCGCGTCGCAATACCGCTTCCGCCAACGGGGTGTTTGGACCGCCGATCAGCAAATACGCGATGAGGTTAGTATCGGCAACAATCATGGGCGGCCATCGTTCTTGGCGGCGCGTAGGAACTCCTCCGACAGAAACGCATGGGGATGGCCTTGGCGAACCTTTGCCGCTTTATCAATTAACTGATCCGCGGATAGTTCACCGCGCCAGCGATCAAAAGTAATGGCATTAACCAGTATGGACGCCGCTTCTTCCTCGACCGGGCGGTGAAAATGCTGCGCCCGTTCCCGGAGTTCGTTGATGATTTCCGGGGAAAGATTGGTCAAATGTAGCGTTGCCATGAATTTCTCCATTAATCGGGTAAAAGCTCACTCCTCCTCAAACAACGGCGTGCTGAGATACCGTTCGCCGAAACTGCACATGATGGTGACGATCATTTTGCCCTTGTTTTCGGCGCGTGCGGCGACCTTGGCGGCGGCGGCGACGTTGCCGCCGGAACTGATCCCGCCGAAAATCCCTTCCTCCTTGGCCAATCGCCTGGCCCAGGCAAAGGCTTCCTCATCGGTGATCTGAATCACCTCGTCGATGACGTTGGTGTGCAGATTATTCGGGACAAACCCCGCGCCGATGCCCTGGATTTTGTGGCGGCCGGGTTTGACGGGCTGATGTTGCAGGGTTTGGGTGATGACCGGGCTGGCGACCGGCTCGACGGCGATGGCCTTGAAGCCAGGCTTGCGGGGTTTGATCACCTCCGCCACGCCGGTGATGGTGCCGCCGGTTCCCACGCCCGAAACCAGGATGTCCACCTTTCCGCCGGTATCCTGCCAGATTTCCTCGGCCGTGGTCTTGCGGTGAATCTCGGGGTTGGCCTCGTTGTTGAACTGCTGGGGCATGTAGCTGTTTTTGTGTTCCTTGAGGATGGCTTCGGCGCGGTTGATGGCGCCGCGCATGCCTTCTTCGGCGGAAGTCAGTTCCACCTGAGCGCCTAGGGCCTTGAGGAGGCGGCGGCGCTCGATGCTCATGCTCTGGGGCATGGTGAGGATGAGCTTGTACCCGCGCGCGGCACAGACGAACGCCAGGGCGATCCCGGTGTTGCCGCTGGTCGGCTCGACGATGACGGTATCCTTGTTGATCTTGCCGGCACGTTCGCCCGCTTCGATCATCGCCAGGCCGATCCGGTCCTTCACGCTGGACAACGGATTGAAGAATTCGCATTTGACCAGCACGGCGGCATGGTCCTTGGGAATGATCCGGTTGAGTCGCACCAGCGGCGTTCCGCCGATGGTTTCGGTGATGTCGTTGAAAATGCGTCCCTGGGGTTTGAGGGCCATGGGTTATCTCCTTTGTTGTTTGCCATTCTTTTTCGCCGGCAAAGGCTTCAAAGATGTCACCAGCAATAAATCAATCGTTTCAAACGCATTGCCGTCAATATCCCAAACAGACGCGATCCGCCCAGTTGGCGACAATTGAGCATAGTCCGGGTGTGGGACCTTCAGCGAACGGCCATCGGCTAGATGAATCCGAAACGGCGTGAATGGCGCCGCCTTCCAGTACGTGCGAAATTGATCGCTTGTCATATAAAATCTCTACTTACCTGCACTTCACGTTGGGCAACACCATTGGGTCCAACTCCCATGGTAGTTCTTCACGCCGCTGACGCCAAGAAGTCGCTTCACGTCGCTCACGTCGATCTCCTTTCCATTGGCTGGCGGATAATCTGCTCCTGTCGGAATTGTTCGGTCGATTCGTCCAATTGCCAGCTCGTCAGATCGATCGGCTGCCGCCCGGCGATGGCAACAATGACATAACTGTAAAACGGCCAGGCGTGGCGGCGATCGGTCTCGCTGGGCTGGGCGGGATTGTTGGGATGGCTGTGATAAAAGCCCAGCACGGCCAGGCCGGCCTCGGCGGCGCGTTTCTCCAATTGCATCAACTCGCGCGCATCGAGCGAAAACCGATGATATTGCTCGTCGGCGGCGAACGAGTTGCTCAGCGGCGCCAGCCGAGCCACCACCCGGCGAACTCCCGAAGCGTCGGCGACGTCGCGTCCGAGCATCGCCCCGCAGCATTCGTTGGGATACGCGGCCGCGCCTTCGCGCTCGATCTGCCCAACCTGTTCGGGGCTGAGAACCAGGCTCATGGCCAATTCTCCGCTTCCGGACTGGCCTCCCGCCAGAAGCCTTCCGAAAGATATTTCGCCGCGGAATCGCAGAAAATGGTGACCACCACGCCTTGGCTGAGATTCCCGGCCACCTGCAATGCCGCGTGAAGATTTGCCCCGGATGAAACGCCCACCAGCAAACCCTCCTCGCGCGCCAGGCGAAGAACCATTTGCTGCGCATGCTCGGTATCGACCTCGATCCGCTCATCGGCAAGCGATTCATCATAAATCCCCGGGACCAGCGAGGTGGCCATGTGTTTCAGACCTTCCAATCCATGGAGTGGGGCATCCGGCTGCATGCTGATGCACTGGACGGCGGGGTTCAACTCCTTCAGGCGGCGAGTGACTCCGACGAACGTGCCGCTGGTGCCGAGGCCGGTCACGAAATGAGTGATCCGTCCTTCCGTTTGCCGCCAGATTTCCATCGCCGTCGTGTCGTAATGGGCGCGCCAGTTGGCATCGTTGTTGTACTGATCGGGATAGAAATATTTGTCGGGATCGGCATCGACGAGCTTGCGGACGTGCCGCTGCGCCCCATCCGTGCTTTCGTGCGGATCGGTCAGGATCAACTCGGCGCCGTAAGCGAGCAGGCATTGCTTGCGCTCGAAGCTGGCGTTTTTGGGCAGCGCCAGCGTCACTTTGTATCCGCGCTCGGCGGCGATCATCGCATAGGCGATGCCGGTGTTGCCGCTCGTGGCGTCGATGAGGGTTTTCCCCTTGGTGAGAAGCCCGCGGCGTTCGCCGTCCAGGATCATGTTGAGCGCCGCGCGATCCTTGACGCTTCCGCCCGGGTTGTACCACTCCGCCTTGGCCAGCAATTCCACCCCGGGCAGGTTGTTGCCGATCCGCTTGAAACGCACCATCGGCGTATTACCGATCAACTCCAACACCGATCGGGCGTGCTTTGCCTGATGAACCGCCGTGAGAGCCATACAATTCCTACGGATAATAGAGGTAAACAGGGTTTAGTCAATCGCCGTTGATAACTCTAACTTCCAACGAACCTTGCATACAGTGATGTCGCTCGCATCGGTTCGGTGGTCCCGTGCACGACGAGCCGGCCGTCGGGGAAAAGCGTCAGTTCAATCCCGGGCGGATCGTTCAGCTTGCAGCGAACAAACCAGGGCGAGCGAGCCACCGTTCCTATTTTCTGCCAGCGCTGTCCCGTCGCGGCCAGATCAACGGGGCCGCTCGAAGCAGCGGGAAGAACCTGCACGGCGCGGCGACCACAGAGGGTTGTAGTGAAATCACCGCCGCTCGTCGAGAGAAAGGGAAAATTTCTCCGCCGGCAACAGGGACAATCGGAAGCGGCAACGGACGTGGAGGGCAACGAGCGAAATTCACCCGTCCAGGCATTCAGGGCGATCAAGGCGCGCGATTCGCCGATTGGCGGTGGACCCTCGACCAGGAATCGGATCGCCGCCCCCGCCTGCAAGGCCCCCACCGCCGCCGCCGCCGGGCCTAGCACGCCGGCCGTGTCGCATGTCGGCAATTCATTCGCGTTCGGAGGATCGGGAAAGACGCAACGCAGGCAAGCCGTCCGTTCGGGCCAGATTCCCCAAACCCGGCCTTCCACGCCCACGCAGCCGCCGTAAATCCATGGAATGCGATTCTTCACCGACAGATCGTTGATGAGATAGCGAGTCGAGACGTTGTCCGTGCCGTCGAGAATCAGATCGACGTCCGCGAGGGATTCAATGTTGATCGCATTGGCATCGGCGACGATCGGGTCGATCCGAACCTGGCCATTGATCTGGGCAAGCCGGCGGGCGGCGGCGACGGATTTCGGCAATTCCTCGGCGGCATCACGCTCGTCGAACAACACCTGGCGCTGGAGATTGCTCTCCTCCACCAGATCGCGATCGACGATGCGCAGGAACCCCAGTCCCGCCCGCGTCAGCAGCTCGGCCGCCACCGATCCCAACGCGCCGCATCCCACCAGCAGCGCGCGCGATCGGCCCAGGCGCTGCTGGCCCGGCGGACCAATCTGAGGGAGAACTTGCTGGCGATCATATCGGCCCATGACAAATGCCCGTTGACTCGATTATAGTGGCCCGCTGCAAAGGAGCGACATGCCCGTAGATACGCAGCAGATTCTTCAAGCGGCCGAGAAAATCGGCCAATTGCTCAAGGAGCATCCGACGGTGGAGAAATTCAAATCCGCCCAGAAGGCCGTGGCCGACGACCCCGACGCCAGCCGATTGCTCGCGGAATTCGAGCGGCAGTTGGAAGCCCTCGGCCGGCAGGAACAGCAGGGCCACCCCGTCACCGATGCCCAGCGAATGCAATTGGAAGGCCTCCAGTCCAAGATCGTCTCGCATATCAAGATCAAAAACTTGAATCTGGCGCAAATGGAGTTCGTCGATCTGCTGCGAAAGATCAGCCAAACCTATCAACGTCCGCTGTCGGATGCGGTATCCGGCCCGGCCGGGCAGAAACCGCCGGGGAATTGACACATGAGCACCACCAACCCAACCCCCGCCCCGACGCCGGGCGACGGCCCGCATGCTGAGCCGGATGACCGCGAGGAAATCTATTTCGAAGGCTCTCCGCCCCTCCGGGCACTGGCCGGGAAATTGTGCCTCTATGTGCTGATCGGCATCGCCCTGCTGGTCATCGCGGTTTGGCTGATCCATAAA
This sequence comes from Tepidisphaeraceae bacterium, assembly GCA_050011595.1. Classification (GTDB taxonomy): domain Bacteria; phylum Planctomycetota; class Phycisphaerae; order Tepidisphaerales; family Tepidisphaeraceae; genus PALSA-1353. Next base: position 649 of record JBEKIV010000074.1, on the reverse strand, counting down.
CACGTCGGACCCTGGTGGCTGCCCGTGGCATTCATCATCGCGGCCCTGATCATGCCGCTCGTCCCCTGGGTCCTCACCAAGTGTGTCCGCTATCGCATCAGCAACTATCGCATCGACTTTGAGCGCGGCCTGCTGACGAAGAACATCGACACGATGGAGCTCTGGCACGTCGAGGATTTGCATTTTCATCAGTCATTGCTCAATCAGATTTTGCACGTCGGCTCGATCACGGTGTTATCGCGTGACGAGACGATGCCGCACCTGGAGCTTCACGGCATCCCCAATCCGCGTCCGATTTACGAGATGCTGAAGCAGCGCGTGATCGCTGTGAAAAGGCAGCGCGGGGTGATCAAGATGGATCCGGGGTGAGAAGAGATTGCCGATTGCCGATTGCCAAATGCCGAATGAGGGGTTGCGGGTTGCGTGTTGCGAGCAGGGGCGGGGATTCGACCGGGTGCTACAAAATGCGACAGAATGCGACACTTTTCGCACTTTGATAAGTGCACGCTAACTTTGTGTCCACTCATATCTGGTTATGCCATAATCACTTATGGCAATAGATGGAGAAGTCTGGTTCTCCCAGGAGCCGTATGTGTCTTAGCGGACTCAACAATGATTGCGTGTTAGAATCGGCGTTTTTGAGGCGACG
>JBEKIV010000073.1:0-16056 GCA_050011595.1 Tepidisphaeraceae bacterium | reverse complement strand
TGCAATCAGGCAGCCTGTTCAGCCTCGTGCTCCGCGAACGTGAGCAATTCACCAAGCGTCTCTTCCAGGCGGCGTTCGGCGTTGCGGATGTCCGGCGAGGCGACGCCGGTTCGGCGGTGGGCCAGCAACCGGTTCAAACCGTCGGCGCGAGCCATCGCGTCCACCAGCTTAGCGTCGACGAGGTTTTCGATCGCTTTCCGTAGCGTTTCGCAGTGATGCATGGCTGATCTCCTTGCGCCGTGGCGGCGCTGCAAGGCCCGGAATGCGGCAACGAGGCCGTGCTCCAGGCAAAAAACCCGGAAAACCTCAAGAGATCGAAACGCCAGAAGGCGCATTGATCCCTTTCACGTGCCTACGGAGTTAGCTGACGGGCTGGGAGTTGAAAGTCTCCCTCGGCTGCTTCGGACAAAGCCCCACTGAGCGCTGCCGTTGCAATACACAAACCGATTCGCCCCTGCCGATCCGGAAATAAACTGGCGTCCGAATCAGCGATGCGATGCCGATGCCGGCCTCGCATTGGGTTCTCCGCGCCGCTCCATTTGTCGGGCGGCTTAGGCGGTCAAGCAACGGCGATTGTAAGAACGCCGGGTTTTGTGTCAATACAAAAGCACAGATTGCTGAAAAAAAAGGCAAAATTTTTTCGGGCCGATTTGACCGGATATTCCCTTCCAAAATCCCCCGATTCTCCGGAAAATTGATCTACAACCGGAGTTGCCATGAAATGGATCAAACGAATTCTTCTCGCGGGCGTGTTGCTCATTTTAATTGCAGCCGTCGTCCTCTACGTTTCGCTGAACTCGATCGTGCGCTCGGAGGTCGAGCGGCAAGCCTCCGCGTCCCTCGGTGTCACGACCACCCTCGGATCGGCGAAACTGTCTCTGCTCGGTGGCAGCATCAGCCTGAACGATTTGCAAATCAGCTCGCCGCCAACGTTCTCTTCACCGCAAATCTTCGCCCTCGGTGGCACCGGCGTCACGGTGCAATACGGCCAATTGACCGGCTCGCCCATCCACATCGAGAAAATCCTCATCGACAATCCGGTGCTGATTGTCGAGCAGGCGAACGCAAAGCTCAACCTCAAGGCACTCATGGACCAGATGCCGCAATCCCCCAAAACCAGCAGCGGTCAGACGACGCAGTCCATCAAGCTCGTCATCGACGACCTCGATCTCAACAACGCCGAGGTGACGTTCATGCCCGGCATTCCCGGTCTCACTAATTCAGTTCAGATCTCCATCCCCTCGATGAGTCTCAAGAACATCGGCAATGCCAATGGGAATGGAAACGGCGCGGCGATCAAGGACGTGGTGATGCAAGTCGTGACCGCGTTGGCCGCCAAGGCCGCCGACGCTTCCAAGCTACCGCCGGAGGTCAAGCTCCTGCTCGGGCAGGAACTGAACGGATTGTCCAAACAGCTTGGCCCCGGATTCGACGGCCAATTCCAGGATTTGGCCGGATCGCTAACGAAGCAGTTGTCCCCCAAATTGGAAAACAGCCTGGAGAAGTTGATCGGCGGCAAGGGGAAATGACGCCAATTTCGTTTTCGAACGGAATCAACTGCATCCCATCGAGTTCCCGCAATTCAGGCACTTGTAGCACGTTCCGTTGCGGACGGTGATGCTTCCGCAAACGTCGCACGCCGGGGCGTCGGCCTGCAATTCCGAGCTCTGCTGGCTCAGCGGATCGGCCACGATGGCCAGACGAAGATTCGATCCGCCCGGCGTTTCCGCCGGGACGCTGCTTGCACTGGCCTTCATTTCCTCGTCGCTGTAGGCAAACGGCCGAGCGGAATCCGGCTCGATCCGCGAACCGTGACCGTTGCCGCCCTTGCGGCCGGTCGGCGCTTCCGGCGCCGCCGCCGCCGGTTGGGCCGCTTGCGGGCGAGACTCACGCTTGGGCGCGTTCGCCGCCCGATAGCCGCCCACAAACTCCATCGCCAGCCAGCGGAAAATGTAATCCACCAGGCTCTTGGCGAACGGAATCTCGGAATTCCTGGTCATCCCGCTGGGCTCGAACCGCACGTGCTCGAACTTCCGCACCAGCGATTCCACCGGCACGCCGTATTGCAGGCTCACGGACACCAGGGTTGCGATCGTATCCATCAAGCCGCCGATCGTGCTCCCTTCCTTGGCCATCCGGATGAAGATTTCTCCCGGTGAGCCATCGGCGTAGAGGCCGACGGTGACGTATCCTTCGTGGCCGGCGACGTCGAATTTGTGAGTGGTGGCGTTGCGGGTATCGGGCAATCGCCGCCGCAGCGGCCGCTCCACGATCCGCTCGACGATTTTCTCCACGACGTGCGTGTGGGCGGGCACCAGGTTGTCGCTCGTGGTCGCCTTGCCCCCGAACAGCGCGCTGGCCGCCGCGACCACCTCCTGCGCCACTTCCTCGCGGGCCGCTTCCACGCCTTCCTCGTCGTCATCCTCAACCTTGTCGAGTTCTTCGTCGCTCGTGACGTTCAACGGCTGCGACAGCTTGGACCCGTCGCGATACAGCGCGTTGGCCTTCAATCCGAGCTTCCAACTCAGATGATAGCTTCGCTTGATGTCCTCGACGGTGGCCTCGTTGGGCAGATTGATCGTCTTGGAAATCGCCCCGGTGATGAACGGCTGGGCCGCGGCCATCATGCGGATGTGGCCCTCGACGGGGATAAACCGCCGCCCGTGCCGGCCGCACTTGTTGGCGCAATCAAACACCGGGTAATGCTCGCCTTTCAGATGCGGCGCGCCCTCGACGGTCCCGCGCCCGCAGATCGCGTCGTTGGCCTCGCTGATCTGCCGCTTGCTGAAGCCCAGGTGTTGCAGCAGATTGAAGCCGGGTTTCTTCCACGTCGTCTCGTGGACGTTCAAACGCTCCAGCGTCTGCTTCCCAATCGTCCACGGGCTGAACGCGAAGGCGATCTCGAACTGCGCCGGCAGTGAATCCTCGATCGCATTCAGTTCCTCCTTGGTGAATCCCATTTGTTTCAGCGACTGGAGATTCACGTGAGGCGCATCGTGAAGCGTCAGCGTGCCCATCACGTAGCGCAGGATTTCGTGGATTTGCTCCGCGCCGTAACCCAGATTGACCAGCGATGGCCGAAGCGACTGATTGGCGATCTTGAAGTACCCGCCGCCGGCCAGCTTCTTGAATTTCACCAGCGCGAAGTCCGGCTCCACGCCGGTGGTATCGCAATCCATCAGCAAGCCGATCGTCCCGGTGGGGGCGATGACGGTGGTTTGGGCGTTGCGGAATCCGAACTTTTCGCCCAGCAACAGCGCCCGGTCCCAGCATTCCTGCGCGCTCTTAAGCAGCGGCATCGATGCCAGCACGTGTTTATCGCCGAACTGCGCCGCATCCAAACCGACCGGCTTGATGTCCAGGTCCTCATAATCGCCCAGCCCGCGCCGCGCGTTGGGGTTGCTCGCCACGTCGTACGCCGCGCGACGGTGATTGCGGATCACGCGCAGCATGTCCGCCCGGTTCTCCTCGTAGCCCGCAAACGCCCCCAACTCCCGCGCCATTTCCGCGCTGGCGGCATAGCTCTCGCCCGTCAGGATCGCCGTCAACGCCCCACAGATCGCCCGGCCCACCTCGCTGTCGTATGGAATCCCCGCCTGCATCAGCATCGCCCCGAGATTGGCGTATCCCAATCCCAGCGTGCGGAAGCGGTAACTCAGCTTGGCGATCTCCTCCGAAGGGAAGCTGGCCATCAGCACGCTGATTTCCAGCACGATCGTCCAGAGCCGGATCGCGTGCTTGTATCCCTCGATGTCGAACCGCAGGGTTTCCGGATCGAAGAACGTCAGCACGTTCAACGACGCCAGGTTGCACGCCGTGTTGTCCAGGAACATGTATTCCGAGCAGTTGTGGACGACCAGGCCGTTGGCAATGAAGGATCGGGTGACCGGCTCGGTGAGATCGAAAACCTGCCGCCGGCCCAGCGCCGTCAGGGATTCGACACGGTCGAAATTTCCCGCCGATTCCGGCCGATTCACCGCGATTTGCACGGCCGAGGCAAGCTGCTCGTGTTTTCTGCCCGGCAGCAGCCCGACGTGCCGGGCCAGCGCGCTCAGGCTTCCGGGATCGATCCGCAGGACATATCGACGCAAACCCGCGGCGACGGCAGCCGAGTCGCCGGCGCCGCACGCGCCGGCGACCGGGCCGCGGACGACGGCTCCGCCTTCGCCCATCACAAATACCGAGCTTTGAATTCCAAACCCCAGCAGGATCATCTGCACGTCCCGCAATAGACCCGCGCTGTCCATGCTCAATTCCAACGTCCCATCGCGAACGATCCCATCCGACGTGAACAGGCCCCGCAGCAGGTGCTTCTGCGCCGGCAGTCCCGCCGTGAACACGTCGTCGCTCAGCCGGCGTTCGCCCGCCTCGTATCGCACGTACGCCCGAATCCGCCGCAGCAGCCGCCGATTGGTCAGCGACGCCGTCGCCGTCCCGCCCCATGCGTCGTCTTCCGTCACCATCAACTCATTGACGTAATCATCGTCGTAAAACCGCTCGCTCCAGGCGCGCGCCGCGTACCGCGCAAACGGCTCGACCAATTCCCCTTCGCCGAGGCACGCATCCAGCCGGATCGAATCGGGGCTGGCGTTCGTCGAGGAGAAGAACAGACCCAGCAATTGGAAGAAATGCGCGTCCTGCGGCTCCCCGATCTCCTGCACCGTCGCCGGCTCGCTCGGCAACTTGATCTCGTCCTCGGGGCCCAAATCCTTCGCCATCACCCAGCCCCGACGGGTCCAAATCTTGTGATCGGCCGTTAGCGTCACGCTGTATCCCCCGCGCGTCCGCAACTCGAAAACCTCCTTGGTCCCCGTGGGAAACGCGCCGTCGGTCGCGTGGATTTCCTGACCGTCCAGACTGGTAACAACCCGGCTCGGCAGGTGGATCATCTGATCGATCCGCCGCCAGATTCCGCCCGGCGTCAACACCCGCGTGTCGCCCGTCACGCACGGGTTCGACGCCTTGATCGCTCCGCTCTTGGGGCAGGTGTGCCATTGGTTGATCGTGTCGTCGTATTGCACGCCCGGATCGGCGCAGCGCCACGCCGCCTGCGCGATCTGCTCCCACAGGTCCCTCGCCCGCAACGACTTGGCCACCTTGCCGTTCGTCCGCCAGGTCAGGTTCCAGTTCCCATCCTCCTCCACGGCCTTGAAAAATTTGTTCGGGATGCGAACGGAATTGTTCGAATTCTGTCCGCTGACGGTGATATATCCTTCGCCGTTGAAATCGTAATCCAGCTTCAGCCCCAGCTTGGCCGCCAACTCCTTCTGATCCTTCGGCAGGCGCTTGATCCCCTCCGCCATGGCCGCGACCTTCAATTCCTCGCGGACCTTCCAGTTCACGAACTGCTCGATGTCCGGATGATCCAGATTGAGGCAAACCATCTTCGCCGCGCGCCGGGTGGTTCCGCCGCTCTTGATCGCCCCGGCCGCCCGATCGCCGATCTTCAAAAAGCTCATCAATCCCGACGATTTCCCGCCTCCCGACAATGGCTCGTTGTCCCCGCGGAGAGTCGAGAAATTCGTGCCCGTCCCGCTGCCGTACTTGAACAGCCGCGCCTCGCGCGTCCACAAATCCATGATCCCGCCCGGATTCACCAGGTCGTCGTTCACCGACTGGATGAAGCACGCATGCGGCTGCGGATGGCTGTACGCATCCCGGCTCTTCATCAACTCGCCCGTCTTGGGATCGCAATAAAAATGACCCTGGGCCGGACCCGTGATCCCGTAAGCCCAGTTCAAACCCGTGTTGAACCACTGCGGGCTGTTGGGCGCGCACATCTGGTGCAGCAGCATGTGGCAAATCTCGTCATAAAAAGCCTCCCCATCCTCCGCTCCGTCGAAATACCCGTATTTTTCTCCCCAATGCCGCCAGCAACCCGCCAGCCGATGAATCACTTCCTTGGCCGACCGTTCCGGCCCCGTGACCACGTTCCCGCCGGCATCGTGCATGGTCTCGCCCGTTTCATTCTTCTGCGGAACTCCCGCCTTGCGGAAATATTTGCTGACCATGATGTCCGTCGCCAATTGCGACCAGGTCCGCGGAATCTCCGCGTCGTTCATCTCGAACACCACGCTCCCGTCCGGATTGGTGATCCGGCTCGTGCGCTTCTCGTACTCCACGGAGTCCAGCGCACTTTTTCCTGATTTGGTAAAACGTCGATTGATTCTCATTTTAGAAATCCTTCTCTAAATTACGTTCAAGTTGCAAGTTGCAAGTGGCAAGTTGCGGGCATTTCCTAACTTGCCACTTGCAACTTGCCACTTGCAACTTCCTCCTTCAATCCACCTTCGGCAGCGTAAGTCCCTTCTGGTCCTGATATTTCCCGGCCTTGTCCGCGTAACTCTTGGAACAGACCCGCTCGCCTTTCAAGAAAAGAAGCTGTGCGATCCCTTCATTGGCGTAAATTTTGGCGGGCAGGGGGGTGGTGTTGCTGATCTCCAGCGTGATCCGCCCGCGCCATTCCGGCTCGATCGGCGTCACGTTCACGATGATCCCGCACCGCGCGTACGTGCTCTTGCCCACGCAGATCGCCAGGTATTCCCTCGGCATTGCAACGACCTCGACCGTTTCGCACAACGCAAAGCTGTTGGGCGGAATCAGCACGTGGTCCTGCCGGGTCTCATCCGTGTCGATTGTGACGAAGCTGCGCTCGGAGAACTTCTTCGGATCGACGATCTCCGAATTGACGTTGGTGAATATCTTGAACACCGACCCCACCCGCAGGTCATAGCCGTAGCTGGAAACCCCGTAGCTGATTTTGCCGGGCCGCTTGACGTTTTCCTCAAACGGCTCGATGCCGATCAATTCCCGAATCTGAGTATCGCAAAGGATTCCCATAAGTTGCTCCGGCACAAATACCTACAGGGGCGCAACAGTCCACCGCCAGACTCGCCCATCGGCGTCGCCCGAAACTGTAAATCGCACCGCGTTTCAAGAATCCCCGAGCCGGACCTCGGTTCGACGGGATTCCGTGAATATACACAACATCTGGTAGAGGTCAAAGAAAACTTTACTAAATGTTGAGTAACCGTGCACTAGCGCGCCTCTAACAAATGTTTTGACCGGAGCTTAGCGTACAAAAGATTTTTCGCGCCGGAAATCCACACCTCAAGCCTACCCATCTTATCCACAAAAGTTAACCACAACGGTGGAGAATTCGGTCCGCAGTTGGCGTCGATCGGCCGGGTCTGCCGCCTCTTCCGGGAGCAAAGGCGATTGAACCGCCATGACGCCAAGACGCCAAGGTTTAATCATGCCAAGGCACCGGATTTTCATGCATTTGACCTTGGCGTCTTGGGGTCATGGCGGTTCAATTCTCACTACCTCGGAAATCTCGGCAGACATAATCAGTCCGGCAAAGAAGTGATTTCTTTCTGGATTGTTGCTTCGTCAACGTCTTTGCGCTTCAGGTCGTCCGGATCGAGCAGATGGTTATACATCAGCGCCAATTTGTATTGCTCTTTGGCCTGCGGAAGTAGATGCAGCAATTCCAAATCGTGGGCATATTCCAGCCGTAGCGAAACTTCGTTGGGATTCAATTGCAGAACCCGGTCGAAATCCGCGATCATCTGGGTCGAGTCGTTCATCTGGAGCGCGAAGATCGCCCGAAGCTGGTGGGCCGCCAGAAAGGCCGGATCGCGGGCGATGGCAAGGGCATACCAGGTCAGAATCTGTCTTCGCAGGCGGATCGCCCGCTCGATCTGTCCGGGATCGGTCAGCGGCACCTCCAGGCCCCCAATGGAAAAATGCAATGCCCGGGCCGCTCGATAGGGATAATCGGCGTTGTTCGAAAAAATGGTCGCGGCATAGGCGTATTCATCGCAAGCGGATGGAAAATCGCCGGCCCTGAGCTTTTCGTCGCCGAGTTGTGCCGCGGCTTCGGCCCGGGCAATCGGGACGAAGATCCAATTTAGCGCCGCCAGCCACGCCACGCACACCGCCGCCAATCCCGCGATCGCGCCGGGCGAAATCCCCGGCTTGCGCACCGGAGGATTCCCCAGCCTTATTCCCAACGCCGATCCCAGCAGCACACCGAGCAAACACAACGGCCCCGGCTCAAACATCGAGAATTCGATCAGATTGTGAATGAGAAAAACGCCGACGCCGATCAGGATTCCATACAGCACCCACTGGGCCGCTCGCTCATCCACCTGGGGTTTTTCGAGCGAACGCAGCGCCACCACGAACAAACCAATCACCAAGGCGCAGAAATACAACAGCCGAAGGATCAGCTCCAGGAGTACCCAATTGGCGCCCTGATTGAAGTCGATGCTGGCGAAGATATTGATAAGGATCGAGCCGGCGGCAATCCCGGCCAGGAAAAGCACCTGCCCTATTTTCCGAGTCGGAGAAAGGGGCGAAGCGACCACCGGCGGGGCGGCGGGGCGGGTCAATTCCCACCACTGCCTCCCAAGCCAGGCCAGGAGCAAGATGCCGCCCACCGCTCCCAGCTCGACGAAGAATCGCACGATAAAATCGTGCGGATCGTGGATTTCCTCAGAAGCCACCGGCAATCGGTCGCGCAGATAGTGCGGCCCGAAATTCTCCCACCCCGTTCCGCGCAGCGGATGACGCAGGAACATCCGCCATGAACCCACCCAATACCGCCAGCGGAAGTTGAGGCTGCTGGTCGGCAATCCATGGCGATACAGTCCATGCCCCAAAGCCGCCAGGATCGCGACTGCCACGATTCCCACGCCGATCCAGAACCATCGTTTTGATCGCCTCGCCAGCGGCCCGCGCCATTTCCACCACACGGCAAACAATGCCGCCACCAGTACCGGCATGACCATCGCGGCCTTGGACTGCGTATACACCAACAGCCAGATCGCCAACGGCGCCGAAAGCCCCAGCGCCGCCGCCCAGCCGGGATCGTCCCCATCCTTGATCCGTTGGATCGCCGCCCCCAGCCCGATCGCCATGAGCAGCACGATCATCCCCGCGAATGAATTTGGCGAGGCATTGAAGCCCACCATCTCCTCCATCTTTTTGGCGAACTGGATTCCGCTGAAGCTGTTTGGATCGAATCCGCCTTGCCGGAGGAGCGTGGATTGATGCTCCTTCATCAGCGGCATCTCGTCGAATTTGTAATCAAACCCATGTACGAGGAAGACCAGGAGCAATCCAAACGCCGCGGCCGCGACGATCCGCAGCCGCATCCAACTCCGCACGAGTTGCGCCGTTGCCCACAGCAACGCCATCGCCGCCAGGAAATTGCCCGTGGACACGATGTCGGCGAACTTGTCATCCGCCCATTTGGCGCTCAGCGCCATCCACCCCGCCAGCGGCACGATCAAAACCAGCGACCCGCTGCACCGAAGCGTGTAAGTCTTGTCCAGACATCTGCGCCCCAGCACGAGGATCGCCGGCAAACAGCAAAGCAGATCGAGGAAGAGGGAAGTATCCGCTCCTGCGCCCCGTGGAATGGGCGTGCTGCCGACGTTGACGTCGAACGGATCGCGGATCGTTTCCAGCAGCATGCAGCGCGCGGCCGCCAGAGCCAGAGCAAGCCCGAACGCAAGTTGCGTCAGCATGGCGCGCCAGTCGATGGCCGGGCGCGGATCGCGAATCGCTTGGTAGTAGTGGGTCTTTGTCGTCATAACATCATGCGAAAAATCCGAAATCCGAAATCCGAATGACGAATCAAATCCGAATGACGAAATCCGAATGCTTCTTCATTGGTCATTCGGGTTTCGGGTTTAATTCGTCATTCGGATTTCGGATTTCGGGTTTATGAGTCACTTGCTCCAACAGCGCCACCACGCCCAGAATCAACATGGTTTGGACAAATATCAGCACCGCAAATCCACCGCTGACGTGCGGGAGCAGGATCGCGGCGATGCTCGTGGCCGCCGAAACCAGGTACAGGCACAGCACCGCCGTCCGCCGGGACATTCCGCGGTTCACCAGCCGATGGCTGAAATGGCTGGTGTCGCCGACGAACGGGCTTTTTCCACGCGTGAGGCGGAGGATGCTCACAACCACCAGGTCGTACAACGGCAGGGCCAACACGATGACAGGCGCGAAGATGGAATACCAGGGGTTTTCCCATCGCGTTCCCGGCGTCAGATAGGTCGTCCGCACCGTCAGCACTCCCAGAACCAGCCCGATGAGCAGGCTGCCGCCATCGCCCATGAAAATCTTCGCCGGCGGGAAATTGTGCCAGAGAAATCCCAGGGCCGCGCCCAAAAGCAGCGCCAACCCGGCAGCGACGAACCATTGTCCGATCGACAACGTCGCGACCAGAAACGCCGCCGTGCAGACCGAGGCCACGCCCGCCGACAGACCGTCCATGTTATCCAGGAAATTGAATGCGTTGGTGACCGCGGCGATCCAGAGGATCGTGACGAGGGTCGAAACCGCCTTGCCGCCCGGCGTCGCCTGGTCCAGGAACGTCAGGACTCGCAGGTTGGCCGCCAGAACCAGCGCCGTAATGATGAGCAGTTGCACGATCAGCTTGAACATCGGGCCGAGGGCTTTTTTGTCGTCCCACAATCCCAGTGCGTGAATCGCCGCGGCCGCCAGAAGGATTTCCCAGGCCAGTGGCATCTGCAACCGCGCCCCCGACCAGTAAGCGTCGATCTGCCCGGCGATGGCCCGGCCCACAAGCGCCGGCGAGCGCATGAATCCCGGCGGCTGGGCGAACGTCAGATATCCCAGGCCGGCAACGATCGGCGCCGCCAATCCCCAGAATATCCCCACCCCGCCCCCCAGCGGCTTGGGGTTGTTATGAATTTTCCTGCCGCCCGGGCGGTCCACAAACCCGATCCGAACGGCAAAACCCTTCATCCAATAGGTCACGAGCCAGGAAATGGCAAAGCTCAATGCGATCAGGCAGAGGATGACCAATGTCATGTATCAGAAAACCCGCGGCGAAATCGCACGATGAAAGCGCCAAGCAATGCCGAAAAAGAAAGACCCCTTCGAGGGGTCTGAGCTTCAAACTGGCATTATCGCAAGTCGATCACCATCGCAAGTCGATCACGGAAGCCGTTGACGCAGAAAGTCGATCTGGTCTTTCAGTTCCTTCAACTGGCGGTTGAGTACGCGCCGGTCCTCCGGACCGCTCGCGTGCTCGATGGTCCTGCGAATCTGCCGAGCATCGAGTTCCAGACGCTCAATCTCCGCGATGAGATCGGACTCGGGATTGTAAACTGCGCTCATCGCGCCTCCATGTATGCGACTATGTGAATTGTAAGTCGCGCATTTGCCGCTGGCAATCGCTTTACTTCAATATTTCGGCTAAATCGAGACTGGCTCTGAGGTTGCCTTGCCGATTTTGATGACCCTGGCCGGCACCCCCGCGACCGTCACCCCGTCCGCCACATCCTCAATCACCACCGCCCCGGCCCCAACGACCGCATTCGCGCCGATCTTCAGGCACTGTATGATGTTACATCCTAGCCCAATAAAAGCCTCATCCCCAACGCTCACCCTCCCCGCCAGGGTCGCCGACGGGCAGATATGCACCGCCCGGCCAATTTGACATTCATGGTCGATCACGGATGACGTGTTCACGATCACGCAATCCTGGATATTCACGTCCGTGCATATCACCGCCCCCGCAGCCACCACCACGTTCCGTCCCAGCCGGGCCGTCTGGGAAACAGAACTGGCCGGATGGATCGCGTTGACCATCTCAAATCCCCCTTCGGAAATCTTCCGGAAATACTGTAGCCGCGGATGGTTATCCCCAATGGAAATAATGACGCCCTTGACCTTCTGGCTCTTGAGCTTCGGCAACAAATTCACTTGCCCCAGCACCGGCAGTCCGCCGACCTCTTGCCCCGTAAGCTGCGGATCAGCATCGAGAAACCCGATTGGTCGATGCACACCCGCCGTTCGTAGGATGTCCAAGACAACCCGACCATGCCCGCCGGCGCCAATCAAGACGACGTCCATGCATCCAATTATCGGACGCTCGGCAAGGGGGACAACAGAAAAATGGGATTTGGGGAACGCCGAAAGCTGCCGTTCCGGACGGCGGTGGGGGCGGGGAGATTCAAATCTTGTTACTTCGGTATGGGTGAAATGAGCAACGCCCCCGCCATCGACCTTATTGGCAACTTTGCAGTTCGGTCATACCATGATCTTGTACGGAAGCGTGCAAAATTGGCGATTCGTATAAAACGGGCGCGCCAATGCCGGCTGCCAGACCCAAGCTAGCACCAAGACTGAGACAGCCTCCACCCCGCGCTTGCGGGCATATTATGCGGAATCTGCGGAGGGGCCTACGATGTTCGGCGGATCTGTCTAATCGTTGTTGGACCTAAACGGTGGAGAAATACTATGGCTAACGATAGAGAATGCCGGGTTTGCAAGCATTACTACTTCGACACAGACGTCGAGGTTCTGACTTTCCACTGCGCCATGGGGTATTTTTCGTACCAGGAAGGTATGGATGGACTGACAGGGAGACTTCCAGCAAAGGGAATCTCCCCGGACATGCCCTGCGAAGGTAAGGCCTTTGACTTGGACCGTCATTCGCGCTGGTACAAGAATATCGATGAGAATGCGTCGCGGTGATGTCGTAAAGACGGCGGGGATATTCAAAGTAAATCCACGGCCTCAGGAATACCTCCTTGATCAATGGGGGGAGCTATTTAGCTGCGCGATTTGGCGTCGCGCTTGCCCGGTTCCTGCCGCGACAATAGTATGTGTACATACACGTACACGGATATTGCATGGCGACGAAAACAATCACGATCGATACCGAAGCCTATCGCCGGCTCAAGACCGTCAAGCAAAGCGGCGAATCCTTCAGCCAGACCATCAAGCGGGTGGTGCACAAGCCGATCGATTTCAAGCAGTGGATGAGGTCCATCGAGAAAGATCCGCTCAGCGATCGGGCGGTCGACGCGGTCGAAGCGGTGGTGTCCGGGCGTCGCAATCGCCGAAGTCGGAGGCGGTTCCGTGGCGCTGCTTGATACAACGGTCCTGATCGATCTGGGGCGTCGGCCCCAGGTTCCGGCCCATCAACGGGCGCGGGCCGCGGTGCAGCGCCTACTCGCGAGCGGGGAAATGCTCTTCACTTCCAGAATCAACGAGGCAGAATTCTGAGTCGGACCGGAAATGTCCGGCCAGCGCCGGAGGGAACTGGAGTGCGTCGAACGCATCCTGGCGGGGATCGTAATTCTGGAGTTCAATGTCGAGGCCGCCTTGCGCTACGCGGTCATTAAGGCCGCCATGTTCAAACGAGGCCGTCCGACCGGCGATTGCGATGCATTCATCACCTCGGTTGCGCTGGCCCACGCGCAGTTGCTGTTGACTCGAAATCCCCGGCATTTCAGACATATCCCCGGCCTGATCGTTCAATCGTATTAAAGACCATGGCGGCGTGCACGGCAATGGCCGACTGGTAACGCGAGGCCTCCGACCTACGAATGTCCCAAGACCCGGTGAGGAACGTAGGGCTCTTCCAGCTTGGCGATCTCGTCGGCCGACAGTTGCACTGCGACGGCGGCCACCGCATCCTCCAGGTGATGAGGCTTGGTCGCCCCAATGATCGGGGCGGTAATGTAGGGCTTGGAGAGTTGCCAGGCGAGGGCGACTTGTGCCATCGGAATCCCGCGGGCCTTGGCGATTTCAGCGACCCTTTCGGCAACGACACGATCGGCGTCGGCGGTAGGCTTGTACAACGTGTTGCCGAATTCGTCGCTGCCGGACCGTACCGTGCTGGTTTGCTGGTCCCACGGCCGGGTCAGGCGGCCGCGGGCCAGCGGGCTCCATGGAATTACGCCGATGCCTTCGGCCAAGCACAATGGCATCATTTCCCGCTCTTCCTCGCGATAGAGCAGGTTGTAATGGTTTTGCATGGAGACGAAGCGGGTCCATCCATGCGAGCTGGCCAGGTCCAGCGCTTTGGAGAACTGCCACGCGAACATGGATGATGCTCCGATGTACCGGGCCTTGCCCGACTTGACCACGTCGTGCAACGCCTCAAGAGTCTCTTCGATCGGCGTCTCGTAGTCCCAGCGGTGAATTTGGTAGAGATCGACGTATTCGGTGCCCAGTCGGCGCAGGCTGTGATCGATCTCGGTGAAGATCGCCTTACGGGACAGTCCGGCCCCATTGGCGTCGGGCCGCATGCGGCCATGCACCTTCGTCGCCAACACGATCTGGTCGCGGGCCGCGAAGTCCTTTAGGGCCCGGCCTGTAATCTCCTCGCTCGTGCCGTCGGAGTAAACGTTGGCGGTGTCGAAGAAGTTGATCCCCGCTTCAATCGCCTTCTTGAAGAACGGGCGGGCCTGGTCCTCCGGCAGACTCCACGGGTGCCCCCCGCGCTCCGGCACGCCGTAGCTCATGCAGCCAAGGCAGATAGGGGATACTTTGAGTCCGCTTTTTCCGAGTCGCACGTACTTCATGATTTCCTCACGGAACAACGGGTCGGACGACCGA
The DNA here is from genome assembly GCA_050011595.1 of Tepidisphaeraceae bacterium. Lineage (GTDB taxonomy): Bacteria > Planctomycetota > Phycisphaerae > Tepidisphaerales > Tepidisphaeraceae > PALSA-1353. Next base: position 1,656 of record JBEKIV010000073.1, on the reverse strand, counting down.
CAACGTGTCGATTGCATACCCGCGGGTTGCCGCCTTGTCCACGACGGGATCGTGAGCCTGCGGGCTCGGGTCTAGCGGCTCGGATCAGGTCATGCAGGCGATCCGGATTGTTGCAAGATCGAGCGGACGATTCGGGCAATCACGATCTCTTCGTCGGTGGGGATGATTCGAATGACGATGCGGCTTTGGTCGGCGGAGATGACGTCGCATCCGCGGGCATTCCTGGAGGCGTCAAGTTTTAGGCCCAGGAAATCCAAGCCTTGGCAGATCCCCGCGCGCACTTCGGGTGCGTGTTCTCCGATTCCGCCGGAGAAGACGAGGGTGTCCAAGCCGCCGAGAGTGGCCGTCAGGGCACAAAGATGTTTTTTGGCCTGGTAGCAGAACAATTCGACGGCGTCGGCGGCGCGAGGATCGGCGGCGCGGGCGGCGAGAAGATCGCGCATGTCGGAACTGGTTTCCGAAACGCCCAGCAGTCCGCACTGCTGTGAGATGAACTTGTCCATTTCCGCGTTGGAGAGCTTTTGTTCTTTCATCAGGTAGACCAAAAGCCCCGGGTCCAGATCGCCGGGCCGGGTTCCCATGACCAATCCGGAGGTTGGGGTGAAGGCCATGGTGGTATCGATCGGTTTGCCGCCGCGCACCGCGGCCATGCTGGCGCCCGAGCCGAGATGAGCAAGAATGACCCGGCCGTTGGCAATTTCCGGGCCGGCCAGGGCGGTGAGCTGGCTCATCAGGTAGGTGTAAGACAGGCCGTGGAAGCCGAAGCGCCGCACGCCGGCGTCGTGATAGCGGCGCGGGATGGGAAGCAGTTGGGCGACGAGCGGAAGGTTTCGGTGGAAGGCGGTGTCGAAGCAGGCGATCTGGGGAACGGCGGGAAATGCCTGGCGAAAACCCTCAATCAAGGCGATTTCGCGCGGGAGGTGAGCCAGATCGAGCGGCTGCGTTCGGCGAAGCTCGGCGATCAACTCCGCTGTCACGAGTTGATTGTCGAGCAGATGCACGCCGCCATGGACGATGCGATGTCCGATGGCGCCGATGGCGGATTTGCCAAGCCGCTGATGCAAGTAATTCACGATGCTTTGAACGCCGGCATGGAACGTCGCGGCGACGACGGGCAGTGTTTCGGGGCCGGAGGAACTGTCTCGTGTGGCCGTCAGGCGCGCCCCGGGCGTTCCAATGCGCTCGACCTGCCCGCTGAACAATCGCTTCAGTGGTGAGGTAGCGGAAAACACGGCGAATTTGATGCTCGACGAACCGCCGTTGACCGTGAGGGTCATTGCGGACGAGGCATTGGTGGGGTTCGCATTCACTTGGGGTTTTCCCACTTCCAGTTGCGGATTTCCGGCAGGTCCTGGCCGTTTTTGCAGATGTATTCGTGGTGCTCGATGAGCTTGTCCTTGAGCTGCTGTTTGAGGTAGACGCCTTTGTCGCCGGTCTGCGGGAGGCGGTCGATGGCGTCCATCACGAGATGCCAGCGGTCCAGTTCGTTCAGCACCGTCATGTCGAAGGGCGTGGTGATGGTGCCCTCTTCCTTGTAGCCCCGGACGTGGATGTTGTCGTGGTTGGTTCGGCGGTAGGTCAGGCGGTGGATCAGCCACGGATAGGCATGGAAGGCGAAGATGACCGGCTTGTCCTTGGTGAAAAGCTCGTCGAAGT
>JBEKIV010000072.1:0-16100 GCA_050011595.1 Tepidisphaeraceae bacterium | reverse complement strand
ATTCTGGCGACGCTGCACGGCGATCCGGAACTGATCGTCCGGCAGGCCAAAATCATCGCGGAGCAAGGGGTCGATCCGCAAACCGGCCTGCTGGAATATTGGGGCCCCAGCGACGTGGAGAAGGATCGCCTTCGTCCCCTGGCCCAGGCGGCGGTGAAAATGTACGACCAGGCCCAGCAGTTGGCGGCGACGCAGGCGACCGATCTGGCCAACCGCATCACCAGCCCCGACGACAAGCTGGCCGACCAGTGGAAGCGCGCCAGCGAGACCGCGGCGGCGGCGGCGTATCAGAAAGCGCGCATGCAGTACGCCCTGGCCCTGGCGCTGGATTCCACCGATCCCCAGCGGCAGCAACTCATCGACCAGGCGCTCAAATCCTTCGCCGACTGGGACAACGCCGATTCGCAAATCCAGGCCCAGGTCCGCCTGCTCATGGCCAAGCTGCACGTGCTCACGGGCGACCGGGATGAAATCGCCGACGCACAGAAGCTGCTGGATTCCATCATCCACAATTCGAAGAACGAGATTTCTCCGGCTCCGTCGCCGGAGATGATTTTCGAGGCCTGGTGTTACGGCGTGATCGCGGACTTGGCGGCCAACGACCTGGCGTCGGCGCGGGCGGCGCTGGCGGATGCCACGGCCTTTCAGCAAAGTCATTTCCCCGATGACCGGGACCAAGCGGCGGCGCTGCGGCTGCTGGGGTTTCGAATCCTGGCGACGCGGGCGGACCAGTTTCCCCCCGGCGCCGACAAGGACGCCGCCAACGCCGCGGCGGTCGAGGCCCTGGCCGGGCTGGTGCGCGACTTCCCCAACCTGCGCGGCGCGATCTTCCGGCAGCTTGCGGCCAGATTGCCCGCCAATCCCGATCTGACCAAGCTCGATCCCATGCTTCTGCTGGCACTGGTGGATCAGGGCCGGCAAACGGTCGTTGCCGCCGAGTCGGCGGAAAGGGCTTCGCCCTCCGCTTCGGCCGGGCCCCTACTTCCGGCGGACCGGGCCAAACTGCGGGAGGCGGCGGATGCGGCCAAGGAAATCCTGGCCCGGCTGTCGGCGGGGAATTTCCCCCGCGCGGAGGCGGCCGATCCCTCGTTCCTCCTGGGAATTTTTCTCGAACGTCTGGGCGACAATACCGCCGCCGTCGAGGCGCTGCTCGACCACGTCGAGCGTTTCCACGGCGATCCGCGGTCCCACGCGCAGGCGGCGCTGGAGCGAGCCCGGTCGCTGCTCGGACAACTCCGCCAATCGTCCCCGGCCGATCCGCAGGTGCTGCAATTGGAAAACCGCTTCTTGCCGATCGCGATCAATCCGCCGTTCAACCAGCGGGAATTCGCGTTGCAATATGCGGCCAGCCTGTTCGGCCAATCGAAGTGGGCTGAGGCGGTCAAGTATTACCGCCTGGTCCCGGATACCGAGCCGCCGGCGCGCTTGCTGGTGGCGCGATATGGCGAGATGGTATCTCTGAAGAACCAACTGGAAGAGACTGCCGGACTTGACCCCGATCAAAAGCGGCAGTGGACCGATCAGATTCAAAAACTGGCCGATTCGGTGACGTCGCTGGCCAGAGACGTCGTCAACGGCTCGGGTTCGGAGACCGAGAAATTGCGGGCGAAATCGACGCTGGCGCGGATGAGCCTGATCGCGGCGGACATCACCCGGCGGGAGCGAAATGATCCGCGACGCGTGTTGGAACTTTTGAACGGGTTTGAAAATTCGGTGCGGGGATTGCCCGATGCCAAATCGCTAGTCGGCGGGGCTTTGTTCCTGCGGGTGCAGGCGTACATGCAGCTTGGGCGGAACAACGACGCCACGCAGACGCTGCTCAAATATCTGAACACGGCGACCGCCAACGAGGGGGCGCAGACCGTCCACGATCTGCTGGCGGTGTTGAATACGGAACTGGACCAGGCCCGCCGATCCGGCGACACGGCGCAAATCCGCCAGCTTGCCGACGATCGCGCGATGCTCAGCGGGTTTTTGGTGAAATGGGCCGCGGACAGCGGCGATCCGAAAATTCACAATTATTCGTACATCTACCGCCGGTTCGATGCCGACACCAAGCGCCTGGCGGCCCAATTGGATACCGACCCGGCCACGCGGCAGCGCGACCTGGCGGCGGCGCTGGACCTGTATAAACAACTTCAATCCCCCCAAAACATCGCGATGTATCAGGCCAGCCTGGACCCCGGCATCGACAAGGACTATCCCGATCCGCTGGTGACGATGGGAATCGGGCTGATCGCCTACGAGCAAGGCGATTGGCAAACCGTCAAAAATACCCTCGGCCGCCTCATTCAAGACGAGAAACTCGGCGAAGACAACGACCAATACTGGGAAGCGGCTTACAAACTGCTCGATTGCATGCAGAAGCTGGCAAAGAAAGGCGACCCGAACACTACCGAAGCGCAGGTGCGGCAATCGCTGAAGGTGTTGTATCTGATCTGGCGAGACGAAACCGGCGGCACGAAATACCACGATCAATTTGAGTCGCTGCGGAAGGAAGTGTTGGGGAATTGGACGCCGCCGGCGGCGGGACAATAAGGGGGAAAAATTCGAAATTCGAATGACGAATCAAGCCGGAATGACGAACCGACGGAGTCGAGCCAGCCTGCATCATGCCGCGCTCGGCCTGACCCTCGTTGAGTTGCTTGTTTTGATTTGCTGTGCATTCCTTGGAGCCCTTTACGCCCGGAGAGCCATGGGCGGCTGGTGGTGGCTGTTGGGTGGGCTCGTCGGATACCTTCTGCCATTGATTGGGTTGATTGTGTTCGCCTTTCTGTCCGATCTGGCGACTGGCGGAATGCCGCGTTTGCCGAAGTGCCGAGAAGGAACTTGTCGTGGTCCTTACGCATATAAATACAGCAAATTGGGTGGGGAATACTATTGGGTATGCGGGCATGGCGGCCGCTACAGGCGCCGCGGCAGGAAATTCGTTATCGTGGACGATGACGGCAGGGAAACGCCCTATCTGGTTTGGCGTCCTTTCCGAGGATGGTTTCCTGATGGCTGAATAAAGAAGTGGACTTTCCGAATTCCGCATGAAAGGTCGCTTCGTCATTCGGATTTCGGGCTTGATTCGTCATTCGGATTTCGGATTTCGGGCTTCCGCCTTCGGGTTTCCGGCTTCCCCCGCCTCTCCAAACAGCGCGCTGACGAACCTCTGCGGATCGAACGTCTCGATGTCTTCCGGCGTTTCGCCCAGGCCGATGAATTTCACGGGAATGTTCAATTGATCGTGGATTGAAACCACGACCCCGCCCTTGGCGGTGCCGTCGAGCTTGGCCAGGAAGATGCCCGTGACGCCGATGGCGGCGCTGAAATGCTTGGCCTGCTGGATGGCGTTCTGGCCGGTCGTGGCATCCAAAACCAGGAGCACCTCGTGGGGCGCACCGTCGATGCGTTTAGCGACGACGTCGCGAATCTTGGTCAGCTCGCGCATGAGGTGGTCCTGGGTATGCAATCGGCCGGCGGTGTCCACGATCAGGGCGTCGAAGTTGCGGGCCTTGGCGGCCTCGCAGGCGTCGTAGGCGACGGCGGCGGGATCGGCGCCCATCTTGTGCTTCACGATCTCCACGCCGATCCGCTGCGACCAGATCGTCAGTTGATCCACGGCCGCGGCCCGGAACGTGTCGCTGGCGCAAACCATGACTTTCTTTTTCATCTGGTTTTTCAGGAGCCAGGCGAGCTTGGCGATGCTGGTGGTCTTGCCGGCGCCGTTGATCCCGGCAACGAGAATGACGGTTGGGCCGGAGGGAGCGAGGCGCAGCTCGCGGTCGGCCGGAGGGACGCGGGTCAGAATCTCCAGAATCTGATTGCGGACGATCTGCTCGGCCTGGCCGGCATTTTTGATCTTGCCGATGCGCCAGCTCTCGCGGATTTCTCCGATCATCCGCTGCACGTTTTTAACTCCCATGTCGGCCTGGAGGAATTTTCCCTCCCATTCCGCCAGGGCGGCGTCGTCGATCTGGCGGCCGGGAATGAAAAGCGTGCGCACGTCGGTGTTCAGCACCACGGCGGTCTTGCGAAGAGCGCCTTTCAACTTGTCGAGGGTTTTGGAGAAAAAGCGCATGGGGATATTGCGGGATTAGGATTGTTCGATTTGGGTGGCAGCGGAGGGCGAAGCCTTTGCCTCCGGCGACTGATTCTCGCGGAGAACGGCATCCAGCACGCCGTTGACGAACGAAGGGCTTTGCTCCGTGGAGAATTCTTTGGCCATTTCGATGGCCTCGTCGATGACGACTTTCGGGGGCGTGGGCGTGTGGGTCATTTCCCAGACCGCCAGGCGGATGATGCCGCGATCGACGCCCGGCTGCCGCCGCGTCGGCCATTGCGGAGCGATCCGCTCGACCTGGGCGTCGATGGCTTCCTTCTGGCTCCAGGTCTGCTCGGCCATGTGCAACGCTCGCATGCGGAGGACTTCGTCCGCATCGCCGATCTGCGTCGCCTGAAAGCCCAGGGCCAGGTCCAACTGGGCGTTGGCGTCCCACAGGAACAAGACCTGCATGGCCAGTTCGCGGACTTTGCGCATCTTGGACATTCCGGTAAGTATAGGGATAAATTGGAAACCCGAAATCCGAAATCGGAGGGAAGAGGTCAATGGAGCTTGGATTTCAATTCGATCATCTCGACGGCGGCGTCGGCGGCGCGCCGGCCGGCGACGATTCTTTGCCGGGCCTGTTTTTCGGTGTGGGTGGTGAGAACGCCGAAGATGACCGGCACGCCGGTTTCCAGGCCGACCTGTTGGATGCCGCGGGCGGCTTCGCCGGCAACGTAATCGAAATGCGGCGTTTGGCCGCGGACGACGACGCCCAGACAGATTATCGCGGCGAATTTCCCCGTCTTGGCGGCCAGCTTGGCCGACAGGGGCAACTCAAAAGCGCCGGGAACGCGATGAATTTCGATTCTTCCTGACGGGACGCCGATTTCGGCCAATCGCCCCAGACAGGCGCGCAGAAGCTCGTCGGCGATCTCCTGGTTAAATCGCGAGGCGATCACGGCGATGCGCAAAGTACGGGAGATTTTTCGACCGATGGGTTTCGGGGGTTTGGCGCTCATTCGGCATTTAGACTAATGGATCGCGGGCCTCATTTCGAATTTGCACCAGCACTTTTCCGAGCGGGCCGGCGGCGAGGCGGTCGAAGGCGGCGGGCAATTCTTCGAAGGCAAAGACGCGATCGACGATGGGCTTGGCGCCGATGTGGGCGAGCAGGGCCACGGAAGCCTCCCATGCGGCCATGGCTTGGGCGGGGGTGAAGGTGCCGAGGGCCACGCCGCCGATGCGGATTCTGCGGAAAAAGAGCGACGCGGTGCTGAACTGGGGGACGGGGCCGGCCAACTGGCCGACGACGCTGACCCTGGCAAACGGACCGAGGGCTTCGATCACCTGGTTGAACTGCGCGCCGGCGATGTTGTCGATGGCCAGATCGACGCGGCGGGGCGAAAGGGATTTTTTGAGGTTTGCCGGCCAATGGGGATCGGAGGGATCGAGGGTGTGATCGGCTCCGAATTGCTTGAGCCTTTCGCGTTTGCCGGCGTCTCGGGAGAGTGCGACGACGGTGTGGCCAAGGGCCTTGGCCAGTTGAATCGTCGCCACGCCGACTCCGCCGCTGGCGCCGGTGACCAGCACGATGGAGGGTGGCAGATCGCCCCATTGGGTCAGGGCCTGATGGGCGGTCAAACAAACCAGGGCCGCGCCGGCGGATTGGCGGACGGACCAGCCGGCCGGCGGGATGGCCACGGCCTTGGCGGATACCGCGACGTGCTGGGCGAAAGTGCCCCACCGATTCACGCCGGTTTCGCCGCGAATGATCAGGACGCGCTGGCCGACGCGAGACGGCCCGGCGTTCTTGCCGACGGCGCCGATGATCCCGACTCCGTCGCGGCCCAGAACGTGCGGAAGCGGCGGCTTGGCCGGATATTGGCCCTGGGCAAGATAGCGGTCGGCAGGGTTCAGGGCGGCGAATTCCAGATCGACGAGCAGTTCGCCGTCGGCCGGAATCGGATCGGGAACGTCGGCCAGGCGCAAATGGTCCAGGCCGGTCAGACTGTCCAACAACCAGGCCTTCATTGAACCCCTTTCGAACATCCGACGTTCAAAAATCGCCCCTCACCCTAACCCTCTCCCCATAAGTACATGGGGCGAGGGGAAAATACGATGCGACGGCGGTGGCCGTTGCCGACGGCGTCATTCCTCTTCCACCTTCGGCTTATACTGGGCGGCGATCTGTTGCTGGACGAAGGGGGGGACGGCCTCGTAATGGCTTAGTTCCATGGAAAAGCTGCCCTGGCCGCCGGTGACGCTCTTGAGTTGAGATTGATATTGCATCACCTCGGCCAAGGGGGCGGTGGCCTTGATCTGGGCCATTCCGCCGGGCAAAACGTCGGTGCCCTGGATTCGGCCGCGTTTGCCGGACAGATCGCCGGTGATGGCGCCCATTTTGTCCTCGGGAACGGTGACTTCCATGTTCACGATCGGTTCGAGGAGGACGGGTCCGGCCTTGAGGACGGCATCCTTGAAGGCGTATTTGCCGGCGGTGCGGAAGGCGACTTCCTTGCTGTCCACGGGATGGTGCTTGCCGTCGGTAACGACGACGCGGACGTCCTGAAGTGGATAACCGGCGACGACGCCCTGGTCCAGGAGATCGCGGACGCCTTTTTCAACGGCGGGGATGAACTGGCCGGGGATGGTGCCGCCGAAGACTTCGTTGACGAATTCAAAACCTTTGCCACGTTCCAGCGGCTCGATGCGGAGGAAGACTTCGCCGAATTGGCCGGCGCCGCCGGTCTGTTTTTTGTGCCGATGGTGGCCCTCGGCGTTGTTGCTGATGGTTTCGCGGTAGGCGATTTTCGGGGGCTTGGTATCGACGTGCAGGCCGCGGTTGGCCAGTTTTTCCAGGATCAGACGGAGGTGCAGCTCGCCGATGCCGTTGATGACGACCTCATGGGTTTGGCGGTCGGTGATCCAGCGGAAGGTGGGGTCTTCCTCGGCGATTTTGCTGAGTTGCATGGAGAGCTTCTGCTCGTCGCCGCGCGCCTTGGGAGTGATGGCCAGTCCGAACATCGGCGTGGGGAACGTCAGGGGACGCAGGTGGACGCTGTCCAGGGCATGGTCGTCGTGGAGCACGTCGTTGGTGTGAATCTCCTCGATCTTGGCGACGGCGCCGATGTCGCCGGCGATGATTTCCGTGGCCTCGCGGTGCTCCTTGCCCTGCAAGTGAAAGATATGCCCGAGCTTGATCGGTTTCTTGTTGTGTCCGATGTAGACCTGCGATTGGCCGGAGCATTTGCCCTGGTGAACGCGGAAGACGGCCAGCTTCCCGACGTAGGGGTCGGTGGTGACCTTGAAAACGTGGGCCAGAAGGGGTTTGTTGGGATCGTTGCGGTATTCGAAGGGGATTTCCTCCTGGGGCTGGCCGGCGGCGGGCGCACCGCGGTAGCTGAGAAACGGGCGGGGATTGCCCTCTTCGGGGGAGGGGAAATGTTTGGCGATGGCGTCGAGCAGTTCGGCGACTCCGACGCCGCCACGGGCATCGGTGAACAGGATCGGCACGACGTGGGCTTCATCCATGGCGCGCTCGAAGGGGGCGTGGAGGACCTGGTAATTCGGCTCTTCTCCGCCGAGGTATTTTTCCATCAAAGTGTCGTCGAGTTCGACGATCTGATCGAGCATCGCGGTGTGGGCGCCGGAAACCGAGAGAATATCGCTTTCGCCTCCGTTGTTGAGCAGGCATTCGACGACGGCCTTGCAGTTGCCGGCGGGAAGATTGATGGGCAGACACTCGTGACCGAAGGTCTCCTGAATCTGGGCGACCAACGCCTCCAGGTCGATGTCGGGAAGGTCGATCTTGTTGATGACGATGGCGCGGGGCAGATTGCGCGCTCGGGCGATTTCCATCATTCGGCGCGTGACGACCTCGATGCCGGATTGGGCGCTGATGACGATGACGACGGTTTCGATGGCGGGCATGGCGGCGATGGCGCTGCCGATCAGGTCCGGGCTGCCGGGCGTGTCGATGACGTTGATGCGTTTGCCCAGATGTTCGCAATGGAGGATGGTGGTGTAGATCGAATGGCCGTGCTCCTTCTCCTCCTTTTCGAAATCGCTGGCGCTGCTGCCGTCGAGGATGGAGGCCTTGTGCTTGATGGTGCCGCTGGTGAAAAGCATGGAATCGACCAGGGAGGTTTTTCCACAGCCTCCGTGGCCGACAAGAACAATGTTTCTGATGTCACCGGTGGTATATGAAGGCATGAATAGCTCCTGGCGCAAAATGCGGCGGGGGTTAAGTATAGGTGGCGGTAAGCCGTGAGCAAGCCGAAACTTTTGCAGCGCCAGCGGCGTCAAACGAGCACGGGGCCCATCTACTTTTTATCGACCCACCCCAGTTTTCGATTGCCGAAGGTCAACGGGGCGGGGCTGGGCGTGGGGGCGGACCAGCGGACGGCGTTCTCGATGATCTTCAGCACGTTGGGGTCGTGATAGGTTGGGAAGGTTTCGTGCCCCGGGCGGAAATAGACGATTTTGCCCAGGCCGCGGGTCCAGGTGCAGCCGCTGCGGAAGACTTCGCCGCCGCCGAAACTGCTGATGAGGAAGGTGCATTCCGGCTCGGGAATATCGAAATATTCGCCGTACATTTCCTCGCGGGGGATGATGAAATGATCGTCGATGCCGCGGACGATGGGGTGTCCGGGCCGAGTGACCCAGAGGATTTCGCGTTCGTTGAGTTCCTCCCGCCATTTGAGGTCGCAGGTGGTGCCCATCAGACGCCTGAAAATCTTGGAAAAGTGGCCGCTGTGGAGAACGACCAGGCCCATTCCCCGCAAGACGCGCTGATGGACTTTTTCGGCAATCGCATCCTTCACGTCGTTGTGGGCCATGTGGCCCCACCAGGTCATCACGTCGGTGTTTTGAAGGACCTCGTCGCTCAGGCCGTGCTCCGGCTCGTCCAGCGTGGCGGTGCGAACTTGCAGATCGGAGGATTTGCGCAGATGCGAAGCAATGGCCTCGTGAATTCCCCGCGGATAGACCTCGGCGACCTTGGGATCTTTTTTTTCGTGGCGATATTCGTGCCAGACAGTTACTCGAATGGGCATTGAATTCTCCGGTTTTCAGCCGACGAAAATAGCCGTGGACAAAACCGGAGGCAAGGGGAAGGGGGAGGGGAAACTCGAAAGTGCGAAATCCGATTGATGAAACAAGTGATCGAAACCATCGCGCTCTAATCGGCTGCCACGCCGATTTCGTGGACTTCGCGGCAATCCTCGTTGGGTCGTTCGGACGAGGGACTGGGCACGGGGTATTCGCCGATGGCTTCAACCTTGCAAAATGTGGGGGTCAGACCGTTGTTTTCCAGCCAGCCGCGGATGGCCAGTTCCAGCGATTTATCAAGGTTTTCGACGGATTGCCTGGAGAGGCCGCAGAGATAGGAAGAGTCGGCATCGCCCAACTGCTTGCGTGCGCGGGCTGACATGTTGGCCAGAACGGTGCGGGCGTGGCCCGAGGCCATGGGGTCGGCCGGGACGCGGCGTGCGACGTAAACCATCTGCGGCGAATCGTCGCAGCGCCTGGCCGCGTCGATCGCCTCCGCCAGCGCTTCTTCTCGGGTGAGATAGGCGCCGCGGTAATGTTCACCGTTTAACGAATAAGCGAATTCCCCAATCATGTGACTCCCTGCCGACAAACTCTTTCATCCAATAGACATACGTTCTGCAAGACTCATCGGATCGAATGGACGGGGTAGGTTAGATCGCGATGGCTTTAAGCAAGTGTGCGGGCCACGTCCGATAACCCAAACTACCCCTTCATTCCCGTGGTCGCAATTCCTTCGATGAACGTCTTTTGCGCGATGAAGAAGAGCACCAGCACCGGAAGAATGACCAGCACGCTTGCGGCCATGAGCTGGTTCCACGGCGTGCTGCCGTGCTGCGATTGGAAGGTTTGAAGCCCCAATGACAGGGTGTATTGGGTGGGTCGCTGAAGGAAGATAAGAGGCCCCAGGAAATCGCGCCAGGCCCACATGAACGTGAAAAGGGCGACCACGGAAAGCGCCGGGCGGGACAGTGGAAGAATAATTCGCCAGAAGATCCCCCATTCGGAACACCCATCAATGCGGGCGGCTTCGGACAATTCATCCGGAATGGTGGTGAAAAATTGCCGCAACAAAAAGATGCTGAACGCCGAGCCGAACCACGCCGGGAACCACAGCGGCTTGGCGGTCCCCAGCCATTGGAACGGAGTATGTTTCCCCAGCCAGACGAAGATGCTGAACAGCGGAACCATCGTGACGGGGAACGGAATCATCATGGTGCTGAGCATGAGCGTGAACAGCACCGTTCGGCCGGGGAAACGGATTCGGGCAAATCCGTAGGCGACGACGGCGCTGGAAAACGTCGTGCCGAGGACCGCCAGGATCGCGATGATGAGGGTGTTTCGCGTCCAGAGGGGGAAATGGGTGGATTCGCTGGATACCGCCAGTTTGTAATTGCGCCAGGCAAACTCCTCCGGCATCCACCGCGGGGGGGATTGCACAATCTGCCAATCGGGCTTCAGGCTGGTGGAGATCATCCACAAGAAGGGAAACATCGCCAGGGCGCAGATGACGAACAGCGCCGCGTACGTCGCCAGATGGGAGAGAGATTTTGTGCGTCCGCCGGTCATTTGCCCTGATAGTGAACCCATCGTTTGCTGGACCAGAATGCGATGCCCGTTAACGCCAGCACCAGGAGTAATTGAATCCACGCCATGGCGCTGGCATAGCCCATTTTCAGATACGTGAAGGCATTGTCGTAGAGATAGTAGGTGTAGAAATAGCTGGCGCGATTGGGGCCACCCTCGGTCATCATGAACGGAGTGTCGAAAACCTGGAGGATTCCGATGATGGCCATGATGAGGTTGAAGAAAATCACCGGAGAGATCATGGGCAGGGTGACGTTGAGAAGCCGCTGGAAGGGGTTTGCGCCGTCGAGTTCGGCGGCCTCATAGAGTTCGCGGGGCACGTCCTGAAGGCCGGCGAGATAAATGATCACCGTGTTGCCGACGCTCCAGACGCTCATCAGCGCCAGGGAAGGCACAACCCATTTGGATTGATCGAGCCAGGGCGGGGCGGGTTGGTGAAGCCAGCCCAGCAACGGCCCCAGAACCCGATTGATGATCCCCAGACGCTGGTTGAACATCCATTTCCAGAGAATGGCCGAAGCGATGGTCGGCACCAGCGACGGCAGGAAAATGAGGGTTCGGAAAATCGGCTGGGCGCGGAGCCTTACGTTGAGCAGCAGCGCCACGCCGAGAGAAACCAGCAGCCCCATCGGCACGGAAATCGCCGCGTACAGCAGCGTCACCCGTAGCGATCGCCAGAACACGCCGTCGTCCAACAGCCCATGGTAATTTTCCGTCCCGATGAACACGGGCCTTTGCAGAAGGTTGTAATCGCTCAGGCTGTAATACAGCGATAAGACAATGGGCAGAAACGTGAACGCGGCGAACCCGACGAGCCAGGGGGAGAGGAACGCCAGGCCCTTGAACAGATTTCGAATTTCTCCGCGGGTGACGGTCATTGGCGCATCCGCCGATTGAGATTTTTTTCAAACTCCTGGTACTTCGCCTGGAGCCGGATCTGAGCCTGTTCCAGGGCGGGTTTCGGATCGAGTTCCATCGCCAGCACGCCCTGGACGATCGCCGTCAACTCCGCCCCCGCTTCCTGGGCGATCGGGCATTGCATGGTCACGTGCGCGTTGGGGCTGGCCGAGAGGTCTTCAAATACGCCGATGTAGGGATTCGGATGGTGATGCAGGAAATTCCAACTCACCTCCGTCAGCGGCGAATTCTTGCAATGCAACATGCAGAGTTTTTCCATCTCGTCGGGTCGATTGACGAAGGCGATGAATTCAAAGGCCTGGGCGACGTGCCGACACCCGCGCGGGATCATCAGCGCGTCGAAGGGACAATACGTGACGTCCTTGAGTCCGGGAACGGCGGAGGGAAACGGGGCGGCGGCCCAATCGTGGTCCATCGAGGGACGCAGGTTATGAATGAAATTGGCCATCCACGGCCCCTGCATCTCCATGGCCAGCGTTCCGGCGATGAAGGAATTCTGCGGGGAATTAAAACCGCCCTGGCTGGTGGAAAATTCGCTGACGGCGTCCTCGCCCAGCTTGCGCGGAAAACTTCCCAGCCATTGGAATGCCCGCAACACCGCCGGATCGGTCAGCGTGAACCGCCGGGCGGAGGCATCCCATTCGTCATTGCCAAACCACAACGGGATGCTGGTGACGTACCAATCGAAATCCGGGGGCATCGGCATATATCCGGCGCGGCGGACGTGCCGCCGGCCCTGGGCGTCGGTCACGAATTCGGTCAGGACGTCGGCATACCGATCCAGTTCGTCGATGGTTTGCGGCGGACGATCCGGGTCCAAACCCGCCGCGCGAAGTTTTCCCGCGTTTTCACGGAAAATCCGCGTGTTATAAATCAGCGCCACCGCCGCCGGCGTGCTCACCAGCGCGTAAAGATGGCCGTTGAAATGGCATCCATTCCAAAAAACGGGCCGGTAATACCCCTCGGTGATGCCGTGCTCTTTAGCCAAATCTTCCAACGGTTCCAGGGCGCCGAGGCTTCCAAGCTGCACCACCATGGGGTCCCAAAGCCCGGCAATGTCCGGAGGCACGCCACCCGCCGTCGCCACCAGCGTCTTTTGATCGATGTCGCTCATCGACATCATTTCCACGTAGATGTGCCTTTCGTGGCCGACGGTGTCGTTGAAGTCATCGACGATCTGCTGCATCGCCTCCTCTTCGGGGCCGAGCCATTTTTCCCAATAGTGAAGGACGAGATCGCCCTGTCGGTCGGGCGGAAGTGTTGGCTCGGAGCGCGGTCCGAAAATCAAAACGGACACCGCGCCAATGACCATGATGCCCAGAATAAAGCGCGAGAGATATTTCACGCGTCCAAATCGTCGTGAATGGACGGAGATAGTTCAAGTCAACGGACGGGAAGATCGTGACCGGTGCGTCAACCGCGTTCCAGAGCGATGATAGCCCATAAGGCAGATTCCTCGGTATCCGTGTTCAGGGAGGGCTGCCATCCGCGTTCTGCTTCGCTTCCGCGGCCGTGATTTGAATCGTCGCACGAAATGGCGTCAATTCGACGGCGCGGTGGTCGGTGCCGCCTTTCGCAGTGAATCCAGCGTGGCGCTCCACTGCGCGGCCGAGTCGGGCTTGCCCCAAGCGGTGTACAAGGCGACCAGCCGATGTGCCGCTTCCATTAGCTTCTTGGCTCGGTTGCCGTAGACGTGATTCTCATTCTCCTTCATCCCGCGATATCCCTGCAAGAGCAACGGCTCGGCGTCGGCATATTTCTTCTCTCCGGCTAGCGACTCGCCCAGGACACTCTGGGCATACGAAGGCAACAACGGGTCCGACAGTTTCGCGGAAATGGCCAGCGATTCCCGCAGGAGCGACTCCGCTTCGGTGAATTTGCCTTCGCGGATAAGGGTCTGGCCCAGGTTGGCCATCGCCCCGGCGGCGTCGAGGTTTTGGGAAACGTCTGTTGCCCGGTACAGACGGAGCGTCTCTTCCAGTAAGCGCTCGGAATCGGTCAATCGCCCCGCCTCCCGATAGGCTTGGCCAAGTGCCTGCATTTCACCAAGGGTATTCGGATTGTTCGGACCGCTGGCCACTTTCATTCCCGCTACGTCCTCCTCAAATAAAGGCACGGCTTGGTCCAATCGTCCCGTTGCTTCGTCGATCCAGGCCACGGTATCAATTGCGTTCAACGCTTCGGAGCTGTTTGCACTGGGCTGCGCCCGCACCGCCTTGAGCAATTCATCGGCCAGCGGTAGCGCCTCGACCAGGCGGCCGACCGTGTAGTAATCCGCAGCGGCCATGTCCAATATGCTGACCATACTCGGATCGCCCGGACCCATTTTCAGTCTTGCTTCATCCAGATACGCCTCAGCCAGGCTGCATGTTTCGTCCGGCTTCTGTTCCAGTCGGAGCACACGTTCCAAGTCGGAGAGAACGTGGATCACCGATCGGTCATTGATGGGTAGCGCCTGTTTCAGGATTTCAAATGTTTGTCGGTCCAGCATCTCGGCATCACTCAGCTTGCCTTCCTGTTCCAGGGTCCGGCCGAGATAATAGATCGTGCCGGTTGCATTTTCGTCCCTCTCCCAATTTGACCGCTTCATCCAACTCTCCGTCGCAACGCGGAATTGCGTTTCGGCCTCAGGCAATTTCCGCTCATTCAGAAGCGTCTCTCCCAGAGTGGTGCGTGTCAGGTTCACACGGCGATTGTCGGGATCAAGGAATTTGGTCTGCAGCGCCAGAGCTTGCCGCTGCACCGCCTCGGCCTCGGCCAATTTGCCGGCGACGCGTAGCGCATCGCCCAAGTGGGCGAGGGAGTTACCCACGGTTGGATCATCATCACCCAGCGCCTGCCTCCGCAGATCCAACGCTTCGCGGTGGCATTCGATGGCTTCGTCTGATTGGCCTTCCTGCGCCAGCAGAAGCCCTAGCGAGGTTAACGTGTCGGCTAAATCGGTCGGCCGAACGCCCGGCAGCTTCCGGCGAAGAGCCAGCGCCTCACGCAGAACTGTATCCGCTTCGGTAACATCGGCCTGGCTCCGACCGCCATTTCTGCGCAAGATCGCGCCCAGCGTTTGCAGCGACGAAGCCACGGCAAGGTTATCCTCGCCCAGCAGCTTCCTGCGCATCGCCAGACCCGCGCGAGCCATCGCCATCGCTTCGGTGTGTTTGTTTTGAATGTCAAGGGCGTTGGCGTAGTCGTCCATCGCCTCGGCCACCGCCGGGGCTTCATCGCCGAGCGTTTGCTTACGCAAGCGCAAAGCGTCGGCGAACATCGCCTCGGCGCTGGGCGGATCATCAAGGTCGGCATAGACCTTGCCCAGAATCTGCCGCAGATCGGCCTCCACCTCGGGCTGCCCACTGAGGCTTGTGCTGAGTCGCGCCGCCGTCTGATCCAGAACAGTCCGCAGAAGTCTTGTGTCCATCCCCTTAAAAACATTGGGCCGCACATCCGCAAGCATGTCTTTCATGGCCTGCGCGACTTGTGCGCTGCGGGCAGCCTGAGTCTGGGCGTCGGCTCGCTCTCGCTCGGCGGCGGCTCGCTCTCGCAAGGCCCAGGAAAGGCCCAAACTGGTGGCGAGGATGCCGAGCAACAACGCCAGCAACACCGCCGCCGCCGCTCCGACAGACAGTTTGTTGCGCCCAACCAGTTTCCAGAAGCGATACGTCGAACTGGGTGGCCGGGCCGCGATCGGTTCATTGTTCAGATGACGCTGAATATCCTGGGCCAGTCCATTGGCCGTTTCATATCGCCGCGTCCGGTCCTTCTCCAGACATTTCATTACCACCCAATCCAGGTCTCCGCGCAGCAGGCCGATGAGCCGATGAGCATCCATCCCGCGACGCTTGGCCGTCGTCGTCGAATCCGCACCGGTCATTCCGCTGAGGCGATTGGACGGCCGTACCGGATCGATCTCCCGAATCCGCCGCCGCATCTCATCCATACCGGCCTTCATCAGTTCCTTGGCGTCAAACGGCGTCGTCCCCGTCAGCAATTCATATAGCAGCACGCCCAGGCTGTAGATATCGCTGCGGGTATCAACGTCGAGCGCACTCATCTCCGCCTGCTCGGGGCTCATGTAAGCGGGTGTGCCGACAAACTGCTGGAACTGCGTATAGATGGTCTTGTCGGTCAGGTCTCCCTGCGTCGCCTTGGCGATGCCGAAGTCGATCACCTTCGGGATGGGAACGCCATCGTGCAGCGTCACAAGAATATTTGACGGCTTGATGTCCCGATGAATGACTCCCTTCTGATGCGCGTGCTGGATGGCATGGCAAACGTCAATGAATAGACGCAGCCGCTGAACCGGCGGTAAATTGTTCTGATCGCAATACTCCGTGATGGGAATCCCTCGCACCAGTTCCATCACGAAGTAAGGCCGCCCCGTATCCGTCGCCCCCGCGTCGAAGACTTTGGCGATGTTGGGATGGTCCATCATCGCCAGCGCCTGCCGCTCGGCCTCGAAGCGCGCCACCACCGACCGCGTGTCCATTCCCAGCTTGATGATCTTCAGCGCCACGCGCCG